>NZ_JARGEJ010000286.1:0-413 GCF_029211245.1 Robertmurraya sp. DFI.2.37
GCTAAAATTACGTGGGAACATTATGTGGACCAAATTTGTGATGTCATTTTATGAGTATTAGTCTATATATAGCCTTATATTACAACTTGTTGCTGCTATTAGTTGTTTACATCGCTATTCAACCGGTCAGGGCAGAAACAGTAAGACAGCCTTATATCAACAACCAGATATTTAGCCTTGCTTTACTCTTGATTGTATATGTTCATGTAACTTTCCGACCGACCGATTATCACTACTTTGGAGATACTTCAGCTTATGCCATGGCTTTCCAAAAGAAAGCCTTCTATGGTACGGTTGCTATAAGAGATAGAGATATTGGTTTTGAGTATCTTACCTATTGGCTTTCACAACTCGTCAATTTAAAAGGGTATTGGTTTGTTCTTTGCTCATTATATATATTGCCTGTTTTCTTT
>NZ_JARGEJ010000287.1:0-410 GCF_029211245.1 Robertmurraya sp. DFI.2.37
GGAGAAGAATTGCCAGAGCCAGTCATTCGAAAAAGAAATTTAGAAGAGCAGGAATTATCCTATAAAGCAATTGGACTGTATTTATTATTTTTGTATCGTCTGGATAAAAGGCTTGAAGCACTTTACTGGGAAAAGGTGAGAGCAGAACTGAGTGATGCTGTTCATGAATCTTTGAAGCCGGAAGTCAAGAAAATGAAAAAGAAGTGCAGGAGCTGCGGAAAACCGTTATATTGGGAGCACCACTTTCCAATTTGTAATTTTTGTCATGAAAAACGCTATGATAGATGGTAAAAAGGAGTTCAACATAAGGGCTTCAAAGTTGAATAATTTTCCTCTTTGTAAGAAAATAGTTTTATTCGATTTTTTCGAAGACTCGATCGAAATAAATGCATAGAGGCTGTTAACATTTG
>NZ_JARGEJ010000288.1:0-410 GCF_029211245.1 Robertmurraya sp. DFI.2.37
AGGTTTGGCACATAGCGGAAAAAAAGTGTTTGTATGTGGCCCGGCTTGCTTTTACGTGGCACGTAGCTTGGAGCAGGTGAAGGTCGATTTGGCTTATAGTCAGAATAATGTGAAGATACTCGGAGTAAGTGGTGGAGTTGCTTATGGTGCTTTGGGGGCTACTCATCATAGCCTGCATGATATTGCCGTATTAAGAACTTTTCCGGGAATGAATATCGTTCTTCCTTGTGATGCCCGTCAGACACGCAAGTTGGTCAAACTATTGGTAGATTATCCTGAACCGGTGTATGTACGTGTAGGAAGAGCTGCTGTTCCCGATGTGTATGAGAATGATGATTTTGATTTTATTCTGGGAAAAGCTAATATGCTGCTGAACGGTACGGACCTGACCATCATTGCTGCCGGAGAAA
>NZ_JARGEJ010000289.1:0-410 GCF_029211245.1 Robertmurraya sp. DFI.2.37
TCCCGGTCTATGTTATCTACTGCGGAGTAGTCCTGTATCTTACCCCATGATTTCGCCATATTCTCGTATTTGCTGCCTATGCCATCGTCCTTGATCTGTGCCCCCGGCAATTCGGGGTTCAGGAACTCCGTCGTCTGCAATGCCTTGTCTTGTATTTCTATCGTTTCTGTCTGAAACAGGTCGAAGATGAAATAAGACGCGCCGAGCAGGGGGAAATAAAGGATGGCGGGAAGCATATATTTCGGCTGGCGAAAATTGATTTTCTCCAATATCTTCATTATACATCTTTTAATTGAGTTGTACATACTTGCCTTCAATGGCACAATTTCTCAGTATCTCTGCGTTGTCTTCTCCGAAAGCTAACAGGAGGCTACCGCAACCGGGAGAGTCACCTCGCGTTCCGTCTGGTC
>NZ_JARGEJ010000029.1:0-54321 GCF_029211245.1 Robertmurraya sp. DFI.2.37
TCAAGATGAGATTTCCCATAGCGCAAGCTAGTAAGAACCCTGAAAGATGATCAGGTTGATAGGTCAGAGGTGGAAGCATGGTGACATGTGGAGCTGACTGATACTAATCGTTCGAGGACTTAACCAATTAGGTTACTCGGTCTTTTTCTTCTTCATCCATTATCTAGTTTTGAAGGTACAAAGCTTTTTGCGTAAGCAACTAAGTTTCATCACCTTTAACCCAATAGTCCGGTGGCGATAGCGAGAAGGTCACACCCGTTCCCATACCGAACACGGAAGTTAAGCTTCTCAGCGCCGATGGTAGTGAGGGGACGATCCCTTGTGAGAGTAGGACGCTGCCGGGCGAAGTAAAAAGAGTATCCGCAAGGGTACTCTTTTTTTGATCTGAATGTCCGAAAGGACAAGAAATAAAACGGTAATCCCAATCGCGCAACCTTTTTTAGTTAACCGGGACAGCGATATAATCGGTCTTAATTAAAATGAAAAAAGCCCCTGTTAAAGGGGGCTATTAGGAATAAATTTCTGGTGCGTTGATTTTTCGCAATTTTTTTAAGTAGAATTTATATTGAGGGTCGTTTGTTTCTGTTGAAATGATGCTTTTTTCACAGTCAGAGCAGATAAAGGATGTGTATAAATAGATGCCTTTCCATTTGTATTGCTCACAGATGACACAGCAAGTTTCCCCAGGTTGGTTATTTAATAACGTGTTCACTATGACTCCACCTCCACAAAACTATTCTGCCCATGAATCCCCCGATATATAACAATTTTTAGAATATTCTCGTGCTCTAAGAGGATTAAGTAAATATGAGTTACTTAATGAAGATGTTAATTTAGTGTATGTTAAGAAGGAGCAGACATTGTATGTCTTTTTATAAGATTTTGATTAAATTGTGTTGGTGTGGGAATTTAAGATAAAATAGACGAGTAATAGAAATTAGGACAGAGCAAAATGGAGATATAAAATGAATCAGAATGATACCCCGCTGTTTACTGCCTTGGAAAATCATTATAAAAAAAGGCCGATCTCTTTACATGTTCCGGGGCATAAAAATGGCTTGTTACTAAAGGCCGATCAGTTTTTTCAAGGAATTTTACATATTGATGCTACGGAATTGACAGGTTTGGATGATTTACATGCTCCTGAGGGCGTGATTGAGGAAGCGGAAAGTTTATTGGCGAATGCCTTTCACGCATCGAAAAGTTTCTTTCTTGTAAATGGTACGACAGTTGGAAATTTGGCAATGATGATGGCGACCCTAGAGGAAGGGGATACGGTTTTTATTCAGAGGAATTGTCATAAATCAATTCTTAATGCGTTGGAGCTGACAAAGGCAAGGCCTGTTCTTTTAGGACCTGAATACGATCCTGAATGGAAGGTGTCAGGAGGAGTTGCACTTGAAACCATTAAGGAAGCGTATGAATGCTATCCAGAGTGCCGAGCCATTGTGTTAACCTACCCGAATTATTATGGAATGACGTATGATCTTAAAGGGATAATTGATTTTGCCCATCGTTATAAAATTCCGGTATTAGTGGATGAGGCACATGGAGCTCATTTTATTGGCATAGAAGGGTTTCCATCATCTGCGGTAGCATTAGGCGCTGATGTCGTAGTGCAGTCGGCTCATAAAACATTGCCTGCGATGACAATGGGATCTTTTTTACACGTTAACAGCCAGTATGTATCAATGGAGAAAATAGCTCATTATTTACGAGTGTTGCAATCAAGCAGCCCCTCTTATCCGATCATGGCTTCTTTAGATCTGGCGAGGAAATATATTGCCACCTATACAAGTAGCGATGCACAATATACAAAAGAACGGCTTGCCAGCTTTAAAAAGGATTTGCAAACATTAGAATTCATAAAAGTGCTGGAATATCCGAATCAAGATGGGGATCCACTAAAGCTAACGGTTCAATCGAATTGCAGCTATACAGGGTATGAATTACAGCAGCTTTTTGAAGAAAAGGGAATTTACGCAGAAATGGCCGAGCCGAATAATATTCTCTTTGTCCTGCCACTTTTGAAAAAGGATGCAGAATTTCCATTTGGTGACATCATCACAAGGCTAAAAGGATTACGAATTCAAGCAGCTAAGAAAAGAGAAAGAACTCGTTATTTTAACAAGAAAAGAATTTCGACTCTATATCGTGTACAATCACATAAGAAAGCATTATTTCCGATTGAAGATTCAGCTGGTTCAGTTTGTGCAGAAGCGATCATTCCATATCCCCCAGGAATTCCTTTATTGCTTCCAGGAGAAAAAATTACAGCTGAGGATGTAGAGGGTTTGCAGTTGCTGTTAGAGTCAGGAGCTAGGTTTCAAGGCGGAGAAAATTTAGTAGAAGGAAAGATTACGGTTTTTGATAAATTGGAGGATAATAATGACTAGAGGTTTATTTATTACATTAGAGGGGCCGGATGGAGCTGGCAAAACAACGATATTAAACCGACTTGCCGAAAGGTTTCAAAAGGATGGCAAAAAGGTATTACATACTAGGGAGCCTGGTGGTATTGAAATTGCCGAGCAAATTAGAAAAGTGATTTTAGATAAGGACAATACAGCAATGGATTCTAGAACAGAGGCACTATTATACGCTGCGGCACGGAGACAGCATTTAGTGGAAAAGGTACAGCCCGCTTTAGAAGAAGGCTATGTCGTTTTATGTGATCGCTTTGTAGACAGCTCATTGGCTTATCAAGGATATGCACGAAAATTGGGCATTGATGAGGTGTACAGCATTAATCAATTTGCTATTGCTGATATGATGCCAAATTTAACCTTATATTTTGATATTGATCCAAAGGTTGGGCTAGAGAGAATTAATAGAAGCAATGAGCGGGAAGTGAATCGATTAGATTTGGAGAAACTTCAATTTCATGAGGATGTGCGGGAAGGCTATCACATTCTTTTACAGAGATTTCCACAGAGAATCAAAAAAATAAATGCTGAGCAGGAACTGGAGCGTGTATATGAGGAAGCTTATAAGGAGGTTGCAGCCCTTATTCGTACTCAACCATGATGAAATCAGTAAAAAAATTGGAGAGGCTTTGTTCATTAACAAAATCATTCATATAAATTCCTGTTATAATATACATAATATAAATGGATACTAAGGAGTTGATAGGATGAAGTTAATTATTGCAGTTGTACAGGATCAAGATAGCAATCGTTTATCAAGTGCACTTGTCGATCATAATTTCAGAGCAACAAAGTTAGCCAGTACCGGTGGGTTTTTGAAGTCCGGTAATACGACTTTTTTGATCGGAACAGAAGATATACGTGTTGATAAAGCTTTACAAATCATTAAGGACAACTGTCAATCGAGAGATCAGCTAGTGGCGCCTGTTTCTCCGATGGGGGGAAGTGCTGACTCCTACGTACCGTATCCAGTTGAAGTGGAAGTGGGAGGAGCGACTGTGTTTGTGCTCCCAATTGAACAATTCCACAATTTCTAAATGCAATAATTTAGTAAGAATAAGCGATGTCAAAGGTAATCAATGCATTATTCAGACTCCATAAAACGTATGACCCCAATGTTTTATGGAGTCAGGATTATCAGATAGTTAATAAAAATAAGTGAGATGATATAGTTTGAACACGTGGGAAAGCTATGAAACGATCCAGCCAACCGTTTTGAGAATGTTGAAGAATAGTATAAAAAAAGGTCGGTTAGCCCACGCGTATTTATTTGAGGGAATGCGGGGGACAGGGAAAAAAGATGTTAGTCTCCTCTTATCGAAAAGTTTGTTTTGTACGCAGCCTGTTGATGGATATATGCCATGTGAGGTTTGCCATAATTGTAAACGGATTAATAGCGGGAATCATCCTGATATTCATATAGTGGAGCCGGATGGGGCATCGATAAAAAAGCAACAAATACAAATGTTGCAGGAGGAATTTGCTAAGACTGGCGTTGAATCGAAGAAAAAAGTGTACACGATTGTTCATGCTGACCGCATGACCGTTAACGCTGCTAACAGTCTCTTAAAGTTCCTAGAGGAACCGACTTCTGAAACAACGGCTATTTTACTAACTGAGCAAACGCAGAAAATACTTCCGACTATTCTTTCGCGATGTCAAATTGTGACATTTAAGCAGTTATCCTCTGAACATCTTATCCAAAAACTAGTGGAAAGGGGAGTTTCTGAAAAAAAGGCTCCTATTATTGCCCAGCTTACCAATAATTTGGATGAAGGACTTGCACTAAGTAATGATGAATGGTTTGCACAAGCTCAAAAAATAGTGTTAAAATTATATGAAGTATTAAGAAAGAATCCATTGGAGGCATTAGTCTCCCTGCAGGAGGATTGGTTCTTACACTTTAAAGATAAAGAGCAATACGATCAAGGATTAGACTTGTTACTTCTAGTTCTGAAGGATTTATTATATATACAACACGGGAAGCAAACCCAGGTTGTTTATTTGGACGAAAGAGATCGTCTCGAACAATTTGCGTTGCAAACATCTGCAAAAAGATTGGCAAGTCAAATGGCCGCCGTTTTAGATGCAAAAAGAAGGCTGCACGCAAATATGAATCCACAGCTGCTGTTAGAGCAGCTTGTGTTACAATTGCAGGAGGGATCATCATTTGTATAATGTAGTGGGAGTCCGCTTTAAAAAAGCGGGGAAAATCTATTATTTTGATCCCGGAGATCTCTTAATTCAAAAGGACGATTTCGTCATTGTGGAGACGGTTAGGGGAGTTGAGTACGGTCGAGTGGTCATCGGCCCTAAGCAGGTCGAAGAACACGATGTGGTTCTCCCACTTAAAAA
This sequence comes from Robertmurraya sp. DFI.2.37, assembly GCF_029211245.1. Taxonomy (NCBI): domain Bacteria; kingdom Bacillati; phylum Bacillota; class Bacilli; order Caryophanales; family Bacillaceae; genus Robertmurraya; species Robertmurraya sp. DFI.2.37. The sequence continues at coordinate 4,782 of NZ_JARGEJ010000029.1, forward strand.
AGTTCTGAGAATTGCAGATCAAAAGGATCGGCTTATCGTCGAAGAGAACAAACAGTCTGCCAAGGAAGCGTATGAGGTTTGTTGTGAGAAGGTCAACTTACATGAGCTTGATATGAAGCTGGTAGATGTAGAATATACCTTTGACCGCAATAAGGTTATTTTCTATTTTACTGCCGATGGACGGGTTGATTTCAGAGAGCTCGTTAAGGATCTGGCCGCGATTTTTAGAACACGAATTGAGCTAAGGCAAATCGGGGTAAGAGATGAAGCGAAAATGCTAGGTGGAATTGGGCCATGTGGCAGAATGCTTTGCTGCTCCAGCTTTTTAGGGGATTTTGAACCTGTATCCATTAAAATGGCTAAGGATCAAAACCTATCCCTTAATCCAACGAAAATTTCCGGTTTATGCGGCCGACTTATGTGTTGTTTAAAATATGAAAACGACGAATATGAAACGGCTAAGGAACAGCTACCTGATGTGGGTGAAATCATTGGTACTCCAGCAGGATTAGGGAAAGTGGTTGGATTAAATATTTTAGAACGTATTTTACAAGTAGAAATGCTAGAACAAGAGCGTGTCCTCGAATATACACTGGATGAAATATTAAAGGAAGGCGCTATGTAGGAGATCCACGGACGATTGAGGTGGAAGGCGTGAATAAAAAGGAAATCTTTGATTCAGTGAGTAATATGGAAGTGCAGATAGGGCAGCTGTATCAACAGCTTGGTGAGTTAAAAGAACATTTAGCAGAAATTCTTGAAGAGAACAACTCATTAAAGCTAGAGAATGATCATCTAAGACGTCGGCTGGAGCATACCTCTAATGCAGCGAAAAAGAGTCAGGCTAAGCAGCAAGCGAAAGCTGCAGAGCAGCTTGATGAAAAAGCAGTAGATATCGGGGAAGGGTATGATAATTTAGCAAGACTTTATCAGGAAGGCTTCCACATTTGTAATTTGCATTTTGGAAGCCCTCGTAAAGAAGGCGATTGTCTTTTTTGCTTATCTTTTCTTAATAAGAAGTAATTTGGGTCTTCCTTTATGAGGGAGACCATTTTTCTGCATATAAGTTACACAACGAGTAATGCCAGTCACTCAGCATGCTCTAGCTCCCTGTTTATGATAGGAATTGTCAGCAACAGTTATTAAGGAAGCACGTTAAAGCTACTTCTTGTGGGTGTGAACTAAAAAAAACTGGAGGAAAAAGAATGGTCCAATTAAAAGACGATGAGCGTTTGGATTATTTATTGGCAGAAGATTTGCGGATTATTCAAAGTCCGTCCGTCTTTGCTTTTTCATTGGACGCTGTCTTGCTTGCCAAGTTTGTTTATGTCCCGATACAGAAAGGGAAAATTATTGATTTATGCAGTGGAAATGGTGTGATTCCTCTTTTTCTCAGTACGAGAACAAAAGGAGAGATAACAGGTGTTGAGATACAGGAGCGCTTGTACGATATGGCGAAGAGAAGCTTTCAGTATAATGAGCTGGATGATCGCCTCCAGATGATTCATGGAAATATTAACGATATGCCGCAAAAATTGGGGATGGGCAAGTATGATGTCGTTACTTGCAACCCTCCTTATTTTCCAACTCCATCGAAAGAAGAAATCAATGAAAATGAGCATTTAGCCATTGCTCGTCATGAAATATTCTGTACATTGGAGGATGCCATTCGCGTGTCAAGCCAGCTTGTGAAGCAGGGGGGAAAGGTAGCGTTTGTCCATCGACCAGGGAGATTATTGGATATGATTACATTGATGAGGCAATATCGGTTAGAGCCTAAAAAAGTTCAATTTGTCTATCCGAAGCAAGGGAAGGAAGCCAATACGCTGTTAGTAGAAGCAATAAAAGATGGGAAGGCAGACTTGAAGATTCTCCCGCCTCTTGTTGTTTACCATGATGATAATGAGTATACGGCTGAAATAAAGGATATCCTGTTTGGAGATAAGCAGTAAATGAGATGGGGTGTAAAAATATGTGGCAGCAAAAGAGCTTTGAAAATGAACAACAAAAGGGAATTCTATATTTAGTTCCCACACCGATTGGCAATTTAGAGGATATGAGCTTTCGGGCAGTGCGTCTTTTAAAAGAAAGTGACTACATTGCTGCAGAGGATACAAGAAACACGAAAAAGCTTTGCAATCATTTTGAGATTTCCACCCCTGTGGTGAGCTATCATGAACATAATAAGGAAGCGAGTGGGGCAAAGCTGATTGAAAGGCTTAAAGAAGGGGGAAAAATAGCGTTAGTAAGCGATGCTGGGATGCCAACGATTTCGGATCCTGGTTATGAATTAGTTGTAGCAGCAGTGAATGAACAATTAACGGTCGTTCCCCTTCCAGGAGCAAATGCTGCTTTAACAGCCCTGATTGCCTCAGGATTAGCGACGCAACCATTTTATTTTTATGGATTTTTGCCTAGACAAAAGAAAGAGAAAATGAAAGAACTGGAAGAATTGTCAAAGATGATGTCTACGCTCATTTTATATGAATCTCCGCATCGATTAAGGGAAACGCTTGAGCAACTTTACGCCGTATTTGGCGAAAGGCAAATTTCACTTTGTCGTGAGCTAACAAAGCGATATGAAGAATTTATTCGAGGTACCATTAGTGAAGTGATACAGTGGGCGTCTAGTGATGAAGTTCGAGGGGAGTTTTGCCTCATTATTGAAGGAAGCAATAAGCGGGCAGAAGAAAAAAATACATGGTGGAAAGAGCTGTCGCTTCGGGAACATATTGAGCACTATATGACAGAACAAGGCCTTTCATCGAAAGAGGCCATTAAACAAACGGCAAAGGATCGAAATATGAATAAGAGAGATGTTTATCATGCCTTCCATATTGAAGGTTAGAGGGCAAAACAAAAAGGCTTCTTAAAGAAAAGAAGCCTTTACATATAGGTTTTTTCATAAATGTCTTAAGCTTTTGCTGTTTGGAAAGCTTCTTGAATTTCTTTTAAAAGCTTTTCAGCGCCGTCACGGCTTAAAATTAGTTTGCCATCAGCAAATGTTACATTATCATCAGAAACTTCTCCAGTAACTTGACAAGTCATGTTAGGCTTATATTTCTTCAAAACAATGCGCTCATCATCTACATAAATTTCTAATGCGTCCTTTTCTGCAATACCTAATGTACGTCTTAGTTCGATTGGAATAACCACACGACCAAGCTCATCAACCTTACGAACAATACCTGTAGATTTCATTTAAATAATCTCCTCTCAATCTCCAAAAATTTTTCTCTATCTATTTCTTTTCGTCATTATTCGACAAATTTCTTCCTAGATACAATAATAACAGTTATTCCCATAAACGTCAATAATTTTATATCCATTTTTTTAGTAATTACTGGAACCGTCAAAATCTTTATTTTCAACAATACAAGAAATAATACGAGTACATTTACTAGTTTTTGGTGGTCTATTTATTTTTTTTTTAAAATTTTTTTTGCAACGGTGAAAGTGTAAAAAACAGAACCACTATAAAAGGAAGAGCAGGTTGCACATTTTCTTATTTTTATGTATATTTTGATGATAGAATAGGTAAAGATGACGAGTGTACTGGCTTAGTTTTATCTATTTTTTTGAGAGTGTCGTGGAATTATTGTAAATGTACCCCATTTGTAATCCAGTTAAACACAATTCGTCCATTTTTTTCTAAAATATATAATAGCGACTTTTGAGGAATCTTCTTAAAAAAGGTACCTAATTAATCTAAATCCCTATGAGGAGGGACCATTATAGTGGAACAAAAGAAGACATTTTATTTAACAACACCAATTTATTATCCGAGCGGAAACCTACATATTGGTCATGCTTATACAACAGTAGCAGGCGATGCAATGGCGCGTTATAAGCGTTTACGTGGTTTTGATGTGATGTACTTAACGGGAACGGATGAGCATGGACAAAAGATTCAGCAGAAAGCTCAAGAAAAAGGGGTTACTCCTCAAGAGTACGTTGATGAAATTGTGGCAGGTATACAGGAACTTTGGAAAAAGCTTGATATTTCCTATGATGATTTTATTCGTACAACACAGGATCGTCATAAAGCGGTGGTCGAAAAAATTTTTGCTCAATTGCTTGAGCAAGGGGATATTTATTTAGATCAGTATGAAGGCATGTATTGTACGCCATGTGAGTCTTTTTTTACTGAAAGACAATTAAATGAAGGAAAATGTCCTGATTGTGGAAGACCAGTTGAGAAGGTAAAGGAAGAATCCTATTTCTTCAAGGTAAGTAAATATGCTGATCGCTTGCTTCAATATTATGAAGAAAATCCACAGTTCATACAACCAGAATCTCGTAAAAATGAGATGATTAATAATTTCATTAAACCAGGGCTCGAGGATTTAGCTGTTTCTAGAACGACTTTTGATTGGGGCATCAAGGTTCCTGGTAATCCTAAGCATGTCATATATGTGTGGATTGATGCGCTTTCTAACTATATTACTGCATTAGGATATGGTACGGGAGATGAAGCGAAATTCAACAAATACTGGCCTGCTGATTTCCATTTAGTTGGGAAGGAAATCGTACGTTTCCATACGATTTACTGGCCTATTATGTTAATGGCACTAGACTTGCCGCTACCGAAAAAAGTATTTGCCCATGGCTGGCTATTGATGAAGGATGGGAAAATGTCTAAGTCAAAAGGGAATGTCGTTGATCCGGTTACCCTTATTGATCGCTATGGTTTAGATGCTCTAAGATATTATTTGCTTCGTGAAGTTCCGTTTGGCGCTGATGGAGTGTTTACACCGGAAGGGTTTGTTGAAAGAATCAATTTTGATTTAGCAAATGATTTAGGAAATCTTCTTAATCGGACTGTTGCGATGATTGATCGTTATTTTGATGGAGTGATTCCTGCTTATAAGGGCTCAGACGGAGAGTATGATAAGCTGCTTCTTCAGGTCAACCTTGAGACGGTTCAAAAATATGAAGAGGCCATGGAAAATATGGAGTTTTCAGTGGCGTTAACTGCTCTATGGCAGCTTGTGAGCCGAACAAACAAATATATAGATGAAACACAGCCGTGGGTGTTGGCAAAAGAAGAAAAAACAGAAGCGTTAGGATCGGTCATGGCACATTTGGCTGAGTCATTAAGAAGGGTAGCAATTATGCTGCAGCCGTTTTTAACAAGAACACCTAATGGCATCTTTGAGCAACTGAATGTGGAGAAAGCTTTAACAACATGGGAAAGTTTAGAGACATTCGGAGCAATTGGAGAAGGTGTCAAAGTCGCAAAAGGAAATCCGTTGTTTCCTCGTCTAGATTTAGAAGAAGAGGTTGCCTTTATTAAGGAAAAAATGCAAGGAGCCGCTCCTGCTCAAGTCGAGGAGAAAAAAGAAGAAGTACTCGACAGTGAAGAGATTACGATTGATGACTTCATGAAGGTTGATTTACGTGTGGCCCAGGTGTTGGAAGCGGAGCCTGTGAAAAAAGCTGATAAGTTACTTAAATTGCAGCTTGATTTAGGCTATGAAAAGCGTCAAGTTGTATCGGGGATTGCACAATTTTATAAACCGGAGGAGCTTGTCGGAAGAAAAGTCGTTTGTGTTACAAACCTGAAGCCGGTTAAGCTTAGAGGAGAACTTTCTCAAGGGATGATATTGGCAGGCTCGAAGGATGGCGAATTATCGCTTGCTACCATTGCTGAGTCTTTACCATTAGGTGCACGAGTTAAGTAAAAATGTTTGCAAGGAGCATAGAAATGTTTCACGTGTAACAAACTTGCACGAAACATTTCTATGTTTTCTTTTGTTTAAATAATAAATTGAATTGATACAATAAGATTATTCTTAAAAAAGAACTTTCTTGCGATAATTTATGTGTTTTTGCGCTGTTTTTCTAAAATATTAATAGGCTGATACATGAAAAAGAAAAGAAAAAGAAAAGTTTGTAACACAAAAATAATATATGAAATGAAGGGAGAATTTTGATGTTATTTGACACACACGCCCATTTAAATGCTGAACAATTTGCTGAGGATTTAGAGGAAGTTATAGCAAGGGCTCAAGAAAATGGGGTAGAGAATATGGTCATTGTTGGATTTGATCGCCCGACGATTACTAGAGCAATGGAACTGGTAGAAAAATATGATTTTATGTATGCCAGTGTAGGCTGGCACCCAGTTGATGCCATTGATATGAATGACGAGGATTTAGCATGGATTGAAGACCTTTCAAGCCATCCAAAGGTAGTGGCCATTGGAGAGATGGGGCTTGATTATTATTGGGATAAGTCGCCAAAGGAGATTCAAAAAGAAGTATTTCGAAAGCAAATTCAGCTTGCGAAAAAGGTGAATTTGCCAATTGTTATACATAATCGGGAGGCGACAGCAGATATTGTGGAGATTTTAAAAGAGGAGGGTGCCTCTGAAGTTGGAGGGATCATGCACTGTTTTAGCGGGAGTGTTGAGGTAGCTCAAGAATGCCTAAACATGAATTTCTATATTTCGCTTGGAGGACCGGTTACGTTTAAAAATGCAAGAAAACCAAAGGAAGTAGCTGAAGCAGTTCCGCTGGAAAAACTGTTAATTGAAACGGATTGTCCTTATTTAGCTCCTCATCCTTACAGAGGAAAACGAAATGAACCAGGTTATGTCAAACTTGTGGCAGAACAAATTGCAGAGTTAAAAGGGATTTCTTATGAAGAAGTTGCCAGAATTACAACGGCAAATGCAAAAAAATTATTCGCCATAAAATGATATAGAATGCTGTCGAAATACAAGGATGCTTGTCCAAATGAATTCCTATTCTAAAAAGTTCTACATGTCTTCTTTTCTTCATAGGATAACCATGTCGATAAGTCCCTCTTTCCTTTTTTGGATATATTTCGCATAATAGGGAATATGTTTGGAGGGTGGAGGGTTGACATGTGCAGGTTAAGTTCTATATAATCACTCGAGAGAGAAGGAGGCGTTTTTCATCGTAATCAAAAACATGAAAAACCTGTTTTCCAAGTCTTTGAGTAAAAGGAAATTAGCCGTTGTAGGAGCTAGTTTCGTAGTTTTTGTTGCAGCTTTTGGGTTTGTTTTCTATGAAACTACGAAAAAAACTGTAGCATTAACGCTAGACGGTCAAGAGAAGATTGTTAAAACACACGCAGGAACAATTAAAGAAGTACTAGAGGAATTAAACATTTCTCTTCACTCAGAAGACTATGTGTCTCCATCAGCCGATACGAAGGTCAAGGATAATCTAAAGGTTGAATGGAAACCAGCAAAGCAGGTTCAGATGGTTAAGGAAAACGAAAAGAAACAAGTCTGGACAACAGCTAATACGGTTGAAGAATTTTTAAAAGAGCAAAATGTTTCTTTAAACGAACATGATAAGATTCAACCAACAATCGATACAGAGATAAAAAACGACTTACAAATCAAAATAGATAGAGCATTTTCTGTCACACTGAATGACGGTGGAAAAGAAAAGCAGGTATGGTCCACTTCGACTACGGTCGCTGACTTTTTATCACAACAAGAAATCAAGCTGAATGAATTAGACCGAGTTGAGCCAAATATGGATGAAACAGTCAAAGAAGACGCTACTATTAACGTCATTCGAGTTGAAAAGGTCACCGATGTAGTGGAAGAACCAGTTAGATTTGCTGTTGTCACGAAACAGGATAGTAGCCTTGCCAAAGGAACGGAAAAAACCGTTACAAATGGGCAAGAGGGACTACTTAAGAAGGAATACGAAGTTGTCTTGGAAAACGGGAAAGAAGTGTCCCGTAAATTACTTAAAGAGTCAACTTTGAAAGAAAAGCGCGATCAAGTTGTAGCGGTTGGCACGAAAACTGTTGCACAAACCGTATCACGCGGGTCGAATGGTAATGTGAGTAGAGAATTTACAGTAAGTTCTACAGCCTACACAGCTAACTGTAATGGCTGCTCAGGTATTACCGCAACAGGATATAATTTGAAGGCGAACCCAGGCGCAAAAATCATTGCAGTCGATCCGAGAGTTATTCCTTTGGGAACAAAGGTATATGTTGAAGGATATGGCTATGCAATAGCTGCGGATACTGGCTCAGCCATCAAGGGCAACAAGATTGATGTATTCTTTTCTTCCCAGTCTGCTGCTTATCGCTGGGGTAGGAAAAATGTTAAGATTAAGATCTTGAATTAAGATCGTACGCACTTATAAAAAGTCATGCTGAGCAGGGGGGGCGTCCTCTGCTTTTTTTGTTTTTTGCGCAATTTTTCTTTACACTAATATAGACGATTAAGATTACAAAAATGTTTCAAATATATTTGTTTTTTTTCAAAAAAATTATAAGATTTTTCAGGTAGGGTTCATTGTGTACGAATCAGGATGAGGAGGATTTATGAAAATAAAAGAGATTATTGTGGTGGAAGGGAAAGATGATACAACTGCGATAAAAAGAGCGATAGATGCAGATACGATTGAAACGAATGGTTCGGCCGTAACTATGGAAACGATCGCGCAGATTGAGTTGGCCCAAAAGACAAGAGGGGTGATCATTTTTACTGATCCTGATTATCCGGGTCAAAAAATACGACAAACCATTGCTCGCCATGTTCCAGATTGTAAGCATGCTTTTATAACAAAGGAAGCAGCGCTCCATAAGCATGGGAGGGGAGTTGGCGTAGAGCATGCTTCTCCGGAGGAAATTCGCCGGGCATTAAAGGATGCTCATCATATGATGGATGATGCAAAAGAGATCATTACGAAAGACGATCTTATGAATGCTGGGTTAGTCGGTGGACCTCGTGCAAAAGAAAGGCGAGAAAAACTAGGCAAGCTGTTGAAGATCGGGTATACGAATGGTAAACAGTTGCATAAGCGGCTGCAGATGTTTCAAATAACGGAGGCAGCATTCTCAGCAGCGATTCAAGTTATTCAACAGGAGGAAAAAGATGAATAAAGATATTGCTACCCCCGTTAGGACACGTGAGATTCTAGAAAAATACGGTTTTTCTTTTAAGAAAAGCTTGGGACAAAATTTCTTAATTGATACCAATATTCTTAATCGAATTGTTGATCACGCAAATCTTACTGATGAGTCAGGAGTAATCGAGGTAGGTCCAGGAATCGGTGCCCTTACGGAGCAGATTGCTCGCAGAAGTAAAAAGGTCGTTGCTTTTGAAATAGACCAGAGACTATTGCCGATATTAGAAGAGACATTATCTCCTTATGGGAATACAAAAATTATCCATTCAGATGTTTTGAAAGTGGATGTTGCCTCTATGATGGCAACAGAGTTTGCTGGGATTACGGATGTCATGGTTGTAGCGAATCTTCCTTATTATGTGACTACACCAATCATTATGAAGCTTTTGGAGGAGAAGTTGCCAATTCGAGGAATTGTTGTGATGCTGCAAAAAGAAGTAGCAGAAAGAATAGCAGCAAAACCAGGAACGAAGGATTACGGCTCTCTCTCCATTGCAGTTCAGTATTATACGGAGGCTGAGACTGTGATGATTGTACCGAAAACGGTTTTCGTTCCTCAGCCGAATGTTGACTCGGCCGTGATCCGGCTGACAGTTAGAGCAACTCCAAAGGTGCCTGTAAAGAGTGAAGCATTCTTTTTCCAAATCACGAAGGCAAGCTTTGCCCAAAGGAGAAAGACGATTTTAAACAATTTGACTAGTCAGCTTCCTGAAGGAAAGGAGAAAAAGGAGGAAATTCTTTCAGCATTAAGCCAGGTTAATATTGAACCGACAAGAAGGGGAGAGACTTTGTCGATCGAAGAATTCGCCGCATTAAGCGATGCGTTGCTGCCACATTTTCAATAAAACCGTTACGTAAGGGGTGTCTAATCGGCTAATTTTAGCTGGTTGGACACCCTTTAAACATGAAAACTATTTCGCAAGCGCGCTGCTTCTTAAAGTGCCGCTAAATGCCAATAGCAAAAAGGGAACGCCGTACAGATTCCCGCTCAAAAACATTTTTTTACGAACTTGTTATTTGGTGGTGTTATTCGAACTTTTCCTAAATACTCCGTTAAAAGCACATGTTTTTTGTCCAATGCATATTTTAAAAAAAACAACTAGATTTTTATTTGTTCATCCCTCTATAAAAGGGGGCTCTATTTGTGCTAATTGGAGTGACGTTCAGTGACGATTAAACTCATGGATGTTGTTGGGAGAATTTCTTATAAATGTGATATTTTATTTCGTGTCATCGATATTAAAGAAGAAAATGGTCAAAAAAAAGCAGTGCTGTATGGTGAGGATTTTCGTTTAATAGCGGATGCCCCTTATGAAGATCTGCTGTTGATTGACCAAATGAAGAGGATGGAATTAACGCAGGAGTTTCGTTCTTTAGAGGAGCAATCCTTTCGCTTGTTTAAACAGGACATTGATTTATTAAAGCAAAGGCAAGAGTACGATACGACGGAAGGCTATAAAATGAAGGTCAACTACTTTCAACTTCCCGGCCGTGTTCTTCATATTGATGGAGATCCATCTTATCTGAAAAAATGTTTAAGCCTTTATGAAAAGATCGGCATACCTGTGACTGGGATTCATTGTAATGAAAAGGAAATGCCGCAAAGAATAAGCCATCTTATTGAATATTATCGCCCAGATATATTGGTTATTACTGGACATGATGCTTACTCTAAATCAAAGGGAGCGATTGGGGATATCAACGCCTACCGGCACTCGAAGTTCTTTGTTCAAACGGTGAGAGAGGCAAGGAGGAAGATTCCGAACTTAGATCAGTTGGTGATTTTTGCTGGTGCTTGCCAATCCCATTTTGAGTCGCTCATACATGCCGGAGCTAATTTTGCCAGTTCCCCTTCTCGCGTTAATATTCATGCTTTAGACCCGGTTTATATCGTCGCAAAAATTAGTTTTACCCCTTTTATGGAAAGGATTAATGTTTGGGATGTGCTGCGGAATACTCTAACAGGCGAAAAAGGACTTGGTGGCATTGAAACGAGAGGGATACTAAGAACGGGGATGCCATTTCATTCTGAAAATCAGAACTAATTTTTTCGACAAAAAGAGCTGGGTTTCAACAATTTCATTGAGAGAGGTCGAGCCAAGTATTCTCGTTCCCTCTCAATGAGAAAACAAATCAATATTTTTATACCGTTAGCCGTATTTTTTGTTGACATACATATTTCTGTCAAATAAGGAAAGTCTATTTAAAGAAAGTTCTGTTGCTGCAAAGAAGAGTAGTTTCTGTTTGCGTGAACGATTAAGGAATTTGAGCTTTGCTGTATGAAACAACAGCAAGGGAGTTCTTTCTCTAACGTGAAGCTAAAGGAACGTTCTTTTTGCTACGCAAAATTAAGGAACGTTCTTTTCGCTAGCGCGAAAAAACGTTATTGTAGAAAATTAGAAAAAAATGTGGAATAAAATCTATTGACAACTATTTTTAAACACTGTTATAATTTATATTTTTGTTTGACTATTTTATGTCAGTGTGTTATACTTTACACAGTGAGGTGGACCGAATGGCAAAAACGTTAATTGATATTAAAAAAGCCCTTGACTCAAATCTAGGGAAGAGATTGTTATTAAAGGCCAACGGTGGACGTAGGAAAACGATTGAACGTTCAGGTATTTTGGCTGAGACTTATCCATCCGTATTTGTGATTGAATTAGATCAGGATGAAAATGCATTTGAGCGTGTATCGTACAGCTATGCAGATGTACTTACAGAAACGGTTCAGATTACCTTCTATGAAGATACAACAGGACAGGTAGCGTTAAGCTAGAAAGCCTATATTATTTATGTGAGCAGTGAACAATCGATGTTTACTGCTTTTTATTTGGTTTATTAGAGCTATATCGATATTATATGTTTTTAGGTGTGAATCGTACCAAATCGCTGTCACTTGACCCGAAGAAAACGTTCCTTTAGGATAAATTAGGTTCTCATGAAAATGAAACTCCTTATTCATAATAAGAATACGTAGTGGAGAAAGGAGTTGTTCATTTTGGGCAGAAGGCGTGGAATGATGTCAGAGCAGTTTAAAGAAGAACTGGCTAAAGAGCTTGGTTTTTATGATGTTGTCCAAAAGGAAGGCTGGGGCGGAATTCGCGCAAAAGATGCTGGAAATATGGTAAAAAGAGCGATAGAAATTGCTGAACAGCAATTAGCTAAAAGGCAGTAGCAAAAACGAGTTTACAACCAAATGGATTCACTACGTAAAGTCGGGGCTTTTTTGCCTCGGCTTGATTTTTTGATGTAATTTCGTTCACGTTTTTGAAAATGTCAAGATGAGCAGGTCTTATATGTATCGTTTTGTGGTAAAATAGGACAAAAAATGGAGAATCTTACTGCTTATGCGGATTGCATTAGTATCAGATTGAATTTACTCAAGTAGGTGGAAGTGTTGAAGGTCTTAATAAAGGCACCAGCGAAAATAAATTTATCATTAGATGTTTTACATAAACGGCCTGATGGCTATCATGAGGTTGAAATGATTATGACAACAATCGACTTAGCAGATCGTCTTGAATTGACGCTGTTGTCAGAGGATGAAATCAAAATTGTTTCTCAAAATCGCTTTGTGCCAGATGATCAGCGTAATTTGGCTTACCAAGCAGCAAAGCTATTAAAAGAAAGATTTCAGGTTAAAAAAGGTGTAAAGATTAATATAGAAAAAACGATTCCTGTTGCGGCTGGTCTTGCTGGAGGAAGCAGTGATGCAGCCGCCACCTTGAGAGGGTTGAATAAGCTGTGGCAGTTGGGTTTGTCTTTGGACGATCTGGCAGAGCTCGGTGCGCAAATTGGTTCAGATGTATCTTTTTGCGTGTATGGCGGTACGGCTCTAGCGACGGGAAGAGGAGAAAAGGTTAAGGAGCTGCCATCACCTCCTAGTTGCTGGGTTGTTTTGGCAAAACCGTTAATAGGGGTTTCCACTGCTGATGTCTATGGCCGCCTTCAATTAAAAGATGTTATTCATCCGAATACCAGTGGCATGATTGAAGCAATTCGAAATCAGGATTTTGCTGGTGTCTGTAGAAATGTAGGTAATGTCCTTGAAGGTGTCACATTGAATTTATATCCTGAGGTTGCACAGATTAAGGAGCAAATGCACCGATTTGGCGCCGATGCAGTATTGATGAGCGGAAGTGGTCCAACTGTTTTTGCGCTTGTGCAGCACGATTCAAGAATGCATCGATTGTATAACGGATTGCGAGGATTTTGCGATCAGGTTTTTGCAGTGAGATTACTCGGTGAAAGGAATCCCCTTGATTAAATCCGTATATTAATGATATATTTACGTTAAAATATTCGGATAAAAGGAGGTTCTATCTGGTGAAATTCCGAAGAAGTGAACGTTTAATTGATATGACCCATTATTTGCTAGACCATCCAAGAGAGCTTGTTTCCCTGTCCTTTTTCTCAGAAAGGTATGGTTCAGCGAAATCCTCCATTAGTGAAGATTTAGCGATCATTAAAGAAGCTTTTGAACATAGAGGAATAGGGACGCTTCAAACGGTGCCGGGAGCAGCAGGCGGGGTGAAGTATTTTGTTAAAGTATCAGAATTGGAAGCGAAGCCATTTATTGGTGAATTATGCGATTTAATAGCAAATCCAGATCGTTTATTGCCAGGGGGCTATTTATATATGATGGATTTGCTAGGGGATCCATCTATTGTCCAGCGGGCCGGACGCTTGTTAGCATCTGCATACATAGATACCAAAATTGATGTTGTAATGACAGTTGCGACAAAAGGAATTCCGTTAGCTTATGCAGTGGCGAGCCAGTTAAATGTCCCTGTTGTGATTGTAAGAAGAGACAGTAAAGTGACGGAAGGCTCGACCGTAAGTATAAATTATGTTTCGGGTTCTTCCAAACGAATCCAAACAATGCTGCTCTCGAAGCGCAGTCTAGAAGAAGGCTCTAACGTCTTAATCGTCGATGACTTCATGAAAGCGGGCGGAACTGTTAACGGCATGATTAGCTTATTGGAAGAATTTAATGCATCTGTAGCCGGCATTGCTGTTCTAGTAGAAGCGGAGAAAACAGAAGAACGATTAATTGATGACTATCTTTCTTTAGTGAAGCTTTCAGATGTAGATGTGAAGGAAAAAAAGATTACAGTAAGTGAAGGCAATTATTTTCAAAAGGTAGAAGTTTAATATTTGGAGGGTGAGTTCATGAAAATCGTACAAACTAATGAGGCGCCAGCAGCGATTGGACCATATTCGCAAGGGATTGTTGTGAATAATCTTTTTTATAGCTCCGGCCAAATTCCGTTGACAGCGTCTGGAGAAATGGTTCAAGGGGATGTGAAGGATCAAACCCATCAAGTATTTAAAAACCTTCAGGCGGTTTTAAAAGAAGCGGGTGCATCGCTAGAAACAGTTGTGAAAGCAACGGTATTCATTAAAAATATGGGTGATTTCGCAAGTATTAATGAGGTATATGGTCAATATTTTTCAAATCATAAGCCAGCGCGTTCTTGTGTAGAGGTAGCGAGACTGCCAAAGGATGCTTTAGTAGAGATTGAGGTTATTGCCTTAGTAAAATAATGATTGAGAGGGCCTTTATGACGTTCATAAAGGTTCTTGTCTCCGTCGTTTTAGAAATGTTCAACCAAGCAAATAGGGGATGGGTTAACGAGTTCAGTATTGTCCGATTCATTTGGAAGCGGATTCAATAGATCGACTTAATTTTGAAAAAATTTTCCGTTAAAAAGAAGGATAATTGGAAGTTATGTTGAATTAGTTAACTAGATTTTTATCTATTTGCAAAGGTGGTGAACAAAATGGAAGTGACAGACGTTAGACTACGCCGTGTAAATACTGATGGACGCATGAGAGCGATTGCTTCGATTACATTAGATAATGAGTTTGTCGTTCATGATATTCGTGTGATTGATGGAAATAATGGTTTGTTTGTAGCAATGCCAAGCAAACGTACTCCAGATGGAGAATTTCGAGATATTGCACATCCAATCAACTCAGGAACACGCGGTAAAATCCAAGAGGCTGTTTTGGCTGAATACCACCGTCTAGGTGAATTAGAAGTTGAATTTGAAGAAGCCGGAGCTTCGTAGGATATAGCAACAAGGGCCTACTTCATAAGTAGCGCCTTTTTTTATCGTTTGGAACTGAGCGATTTTATTGTTGCGTCCATTCTTTTAAACTTTGTTTAACATAAGCGGTCTAACGAGCCATTCCCGCTTTCAGAAGTGTTTTCGCTATTAACGAAAGAACAGGTCCTCTAGTGTTTGTACGGCGATGGGAGCGAAGAAGAAACCTCTTTAAAACATTTGTCATGCCCTTTGTTCTTGTCAGACTAAGTTGCTACTACTACTTTCCTCCAACTATTTACCCTTTTTTAAAAGTTTAAAACCTCCTTTTGCAAAAAAAATTAACCCTGCTATTTTTAGTTCTGACTCAATGAAACGCTAGGAGAAATCCACCTTGGCTTCATCGAGTCAGAGGATCTTTCAGCTCTGCTAAAAGCCGTAAGCAGCATTTGATTTTCATGAGTTGAGCAAAAACAACCGAGTTCTATCGCATAAGCTTTTAAAAAGCTTTGAATAAATTTCTCGCACCTCTTTTTTGTGTGTAAAGCCTTAAAGCGACCTTGATAATCCTATATGTCAAAAATTTGTACTTTATGGTGCGTCCTTGAAATAGTTATGTATTTAGGATATATTCTTAATGGATTATTTTTAATTTTTTCGCAGGAAAATCCTTATAAATGTAAGGATAAGGAAAAATTATCACTCGGGTTTAGTGAAAGAGGTATTTATATAGAACACAGGTGTTTGTGCATACAATCATCTTTTCTGTGTTGAAGTGGAGTGTCCTAGAAATATGAAAAAATGGAGGACTGTCGATGTCTAAACGTTATGCGGTCATCTTAGCCGCGGGTCAAGGGACAAGGATGAGGTCAAAGTTATACAAGGTTTTACACCCTGTGTGTGGAAAACCGATGGTTCAACATGTCGTCGATCAAGTAGCGAAGCTAGATATTGACCATATCGTTACAATTATAGGGCATGGTGCAGATTTAGTGAAATCTCAACTTGGCGAACAGTGCAGCTACGCGCTACAGGAGGAGCAGCTTGGTACCGCACACGCGGTAATGCAGGCGCAAGCGTTGTTGGCAAATAAGGAAGGCGTTACGCTTGTTGTATGCGGTGATACTCCTTTGATTAAAGCGGAAACAATGGAGGCTTTATTTAAACAGCATGAAGAGCAAAAAGCGAAAGCCACCGTATTAACGGCTTATGCAGCGGACCCAACTGGATATGGTCGCCTTATTCGCAATGAACAGGGTCTAGTGGAGAAAATTGTCGAGCATAAGGATGCTTCAGAATCGGAGCGAGAAGTAAGGGAAATTAATACTGGCACATATTGCTTTGATAACCAAGCCTTATTTGCAGCATTGAAAAATGTTTCGAATGAAAATGTACAAGGTGAATACTATTTGCCAGATGTGATTGAAATTTTGAAAAATGCTGGAGAGGTCGTTACCGCATACCAAACAGAAGACTTTGAAGAGACGTTAGGGGTTAATGACCGAGTTGCTTTATCACAAGCAGAGACGATTATGAAAAAGAGAATTAATGAAGCGCATATGCGCAATGGCGTGAGCATTATCGATCCGAATAATACATACATCGGCGTGGATGTAGAAATCGGAGCTGATACCATTATTCAGCCAGGGACCGTTCTTTCAGGGAAGACGAGCATTGCCTCTGACTGTGTGATTGGGCCAAATAGTGAGATTTCAGATTGTCAGGTTGGAGAGGGTACGGTAATTCGCCAATCTGTCGCCCATGACAGTTTAATTGGCAGCCATGTCAATATTGGCCCATTTGCTCATATTCGCCCGCAATCTACTATTCACGATGAAGTAAAAATCGGCAATTTTGTAGAAATTAAGAAGACGGTTTTCGGGAAAGGAAGCAAGGCGTCCCATTTGAGTTATATTGGGGATGCAGAAGTTGGTCAAGATGTGAACATTGGCTGTGGTTCTATTACCGTTAACTATGATGGCAGAAATAAATTTTTAACAAAAATTGAAGACGGGGCCTTTATTGGCTGTAATTCCAACTTAGTAGCCCCTGTTACAGTCGGAGCGGGGGCATATGTTGCGGCTGGTTCAACGGTGACGCAAGATGTACCAGCAAAAGCATTGGCGATTGCCAGAGCGCGACAAGTGAACAAGGAAGACTACGTGGACAAATTAAATAAATAAGTACCAAAAAAAACTGATTGAAGTAATTAAGTAAGCCAAAAAAGAAAAGCAATTGGAGGTTCATCATGCCAAATCAATATTTAGACCCGAATTTAAAGGTATTTACGTTAAATTCAAACCCAGAGCTTGCAAAGGATATTGCGAAAGTCATCGGTGTTGAATTAGGAAAGTGTTCTGTTCAACGTTTTAGCGATGGGGAAATTCAAATTAACATTGAAGAAAGTATTCGTGGTTGTGACGTGTTTGTCATCCAATCAACAAGCTCACCAGTAAACGAGCATTTAATGGAATTGCTGATTATGATCGATGCATTAAAAAGAGCGTCAGCCAAAACCATTAATATTGTTATGCCTTATTATGGCTATGCTAGACAAGATCGTAAAGCTCGTGCTCGCGAGCCAATCACAGCGAAATTAACAGCTAATCTGCTTGAAACGGCTGGAGCGACCCGCGTGATTACGCTTGATTTACATGCTCCGCAAATTCAAGGCTTCTTTGACATCCCGACGGATCATTTAATGGGAGTACCTATTTTAGCTGATTATTTCGATAGTAAGGACCTTGGAGGAGACATTGTCATTGTATCTCCTGATCATGGTGGCGTTACTCGTGCTCGTAAAATGTCAGACCGTTTAAAAGCTCCAATTGCAATTATTGATAAACGTCGACCAAAGCCAAATGTGGCGGAGGTAATGAATATTGTCGGAAATATTGAAGGAAAGGTTGCTATCCTTATTGATGACATTATTGATACGGCTGGAACGATTACTTTGGCTGCCAATGCGTTAGTAGAGAACGGTGCGCTTGCAGTATACGCATGTTGTACCCATCCAGTCTTATCTGGACCGGCGATTGAACGAATTGAAAATTCGAAGATCAAGGAATTAGTGGTGACAAACTCCATTGCTTTGCCAGAAGAAAAATTGACAGGAAAAATTAAACAATTATCGGTGGCTGCTTTAATCGGGGAAGCGATTATTCGCGTTCACGAAGATCAATCAGTTAGTACTTTATTTGATTAATAAATGTGTGAGGCTTGCAATTTTCGCAAGCCTTTCCGTCTACATGAAAATCAGGCTTTTCCCCTTTCTCGAAGGAATTAAACCTTGAATGGAGATTAGTATCTAAAGAATAAACTTTCATGCTTTGTGAAAAAATCTCTACTTAAGCATTGTGGAACATTCATTTACTAATCATGTTTATTCCTGACTTATTATGGGCATTTTTTATAAAAGAGAGTGAAATTCGTAAGCCGAGGTTTTTACGAGATTCTCTAAAAATGGATCTAACAATAAATGGATCTAACAATAAGGAAGGGGATTGTAAAAATGAATACAGTGCTGCGGGCCGTTGAAAGAACGGAGTTTAGAAATTCTGCCTTGACGAAATTAAGAATTGAAGGGAATATTCCAGCCGTTGTTTATGGAAACAAATTAGAGTCGAAACCCATATACATAAATGGGGCGGATTTTATAAAGACGATGCGTGAGGTTGGAAGAAATGGAGTTTTTCCATTAGACTTAAATGGACAAAAAGTAAATGTTATTTTAAGTGACTATCAGGCGGATGCGATTAAGAACGAAATTATTCATGCTGATTTGTTGGCTGTTGATATGAAGAAAGAAATTCAAGCGGATGTGAGAATTGCCCTCGTGGGCGAAGCGGTAGGAGTCAAGGATGGGGGCGTTTTGCAGCAATCATTGCATGAAGTTTCTGTAACGGCGACACCGTCAAATATTCCGCAAGTCATTGAGGTAGACATTTCAGGTCTTGAAGTTGGTGAGACCATTACAGTAGCTGATTTGAATGCTGGAAACTTTGTCATTGATCACGATTCGGAGCAAACCGTTGCTTCCATTCTTCCACCAAAAGTGGAAGAAGAGATAGATTCTGGGGAAGAACAAGAGGGTGGCGTTCCTACTCAGGAAGAGGGAAGAGAAACAGAAGCGGAAGAGTAAGGAAAAAGAATGAAGGGACTGGCCAAAAAAGGTCAGCCCCTTAACGTGCATTGATTGTTGAGAAAAAGCTAGTGAGGGTGGATAATGATGAAGCTAATTGTGGGATTGGGGAATCCAGGAAAGCAATATGAGAAGACAAGGCATAATATCGGGTTTGAAGTCATTGACGAGCTGGCGAAGAGGTTACAAATTCCCCTTGCTCAATCAAAGCACAAAGGGCTTTATGGGATTGGAAATGTGCGCGGAGAAAAAGTGGTTTTATTAAAACCATTAACATATATGAACTTATCTGGTGAATCGGTTAGACCCTTGATGGATTACTATCAAATTGAGATGGAGGATTTAATCGTCATTTATGATGATCTCGATCTTCCGGTGGGTAGAATACGCTTGAGACAGAAGGGCAGTGCGGGAGGACATAATGGAATAAAATCTATTATTGCCCATTTAGGTACGCAGGAATTTAATAGAATACGAGTAGGGATTAATCGACCAACAAACGGGATGCCTATTACAGATTATGTGTTAGGGCGCTTTACAAAAGAGGAGCAAGAGCAGCTTGAAGTCGTTATTCAAAAATGTTCAGAGGCCTGTGAGGCTACTTTAGAAAGGCCCTTTCTTCAAGTGATGAATGATTTTAATCAATAAATAATCAGAGTTTGGCAAAATAATCTGATATAAGTCTTGAATAAGTACCTTTTAAACCGTTCATAATAAAATATAGAATGGTTTAAAAGGGAGGGCTATACGTGGCTCTAAAATATTATTGTCGTCATTGTGGAGTCCAGATGGGCAGGATTGATGATATGTCAGTTGATATGGAGAGATTAGGACTCCATAAGCTAACCAATGAGGAAAGAATGGAAATGGTCTCTTATGATTTAACGGGAGATGTGCATATTAAATCAATATGTGAAGACTGCCATGAATCGTTGGAACGAAACCCGGCTTTTTATCAAAATGATTATCTCATTCACTAATACAAGCTTTGGACTTTTTATCCAAAGCATTTTTCTGTTTTGATTTTTGCAATTATTTTTTATTTTTGGTTTTGTTTAACAGGATGGTTAATAAAGTTTATTTAAGCAAAATAGTTTAACAGCTCCTATTTTTTACAAGGAATAGGAATTTTACTATAAAGATATTTTCCAGTAGACATGGGAGGAGGAGCCTTGTGTTAGGTCTTAAACAGCTATTTACAGGACAGGATGATATTCGCTCGGTTATTGCAGGCGTTCAGGAAGGACTTAAGGAACAATTGGTTGCGGGTCTATCGGGCTCTGCAAGAACGGTATTTTTAGCATCCGTTTATAATGAAACGAAGAAGCCCTTATTGATTGTAACTTACAATCTATTACAGGCTCAGAAGCTATATGATGATCTTACTCAGCTCGTTGATGAAGAAGAGGTATTTTTATATCCGGCCAATGAATTAATTGCGGCAGAAATGAGTGTTGCCAGTCCGGAATTAAGGGCCCAGCGCATAGATGTATTAAATTATTGGAGCCAATATGATAAAGGAATGATTATCGTCCCGATCTCAGGTTTACGAAAGATTATTCCTCCGAAATCACTGTGGCAGGAACAACAAATTACTTTAAGGGTCGGGGAAGATATTGATATTGAGGCCCAGTTATTACAATTTGTTGAAATGGGATATGTTCGCTCAGAGATGGTGTCATCCCCAGGAGAATTTAGCGTCAGGGGTGGAATTATTGACATTTATCCATTAACAGAGGCAGATCCGATTCGCCTTGAATTGTTTGATACTGAAATTGAATCAATCCGATATTTTTCCCTTGAGGATCAGCGGTCTCGTGATAAATTAGGGGAGATACTCATCGGGCCGGCGACGGAAACTCCACTTCAAAACGAGCATTATGAACGGGTCGCGGATAAGCTTGAAGCAGGTTTAAGCAAAAGTCTAAAGAAGATAAAGGATGAGAAGGCAAAAATTACCCTCACACAAAATATTAATCATGAAATTGAGCAACTGAGAAATCAGCAAAAACCGGAACAGCTCTTTAAGTATCTTTCGTTGGCATATGAACAGTCTAATAGTCTAGTGGACTATTTACCGGCAAATGCCCTAATTTTTGTTGATGAAATTAGTAGAGTTCAGGAAATGAATGATTCTTTGGATAAGGAAGAAGCAGAATGGTACCTCAGTCTACTTAGTGAAGGAAAGATTATTCATGATTTGATGATCAGTCATCAAATTCAATCAAGGATGCAAAAGGTAAGGCATCCGCTCATTTATATGTCTTTATTTTTAAGGCATGTTCCAAATACAAATCCACAAAACATCATCAATATATCCTGTAAGCAAATGCAAAATTTCCATGGACAAATGCATGTTTTGAAAAGTGAAATTGAGAGGCTGAAAAAAGGAAATTATGCGGTTGTATTCCTCGGTGCGGATGAAAAGCGAGTAGATAAGCTGGAGCGC
Source organism: Robertmurraya sp. DFI.2.37 (assembly GCF_029211245.1). NCBI lineage: Bacteria > Bacillati > Bacillota > Bacilli > Caryophanales > Bacillaceae > Robertmurraya > Robertmurraya sp. DFI.2.37. The sequence continues at coordinate 26,334 of NZ_JARGEJ010000029.1, forward strand.
GTACTGGAGGACTATGGAATAGATGCAGTTATAGCTCATGAAAGCCAATCATTAGCAGGTGGAAAAGTTCAAATTATCGAGGGCGATCTGCAAACAGGGTTTGAACTTCCTATTCAAAAGATAGCGGTCATAACAGAGGAGGAACTCTTTAATCGCAAGCCGAAAAAAACGCGCCGACGCCAACAGAAGCTATCTAACGCTGAGCGGATTAAGAGCTATTCGGAGCTTAAGGTTGGGGATTATGTTGTTCATGTGAACCATGGGATTGGTAAATATTTAGGGATTGAAACGTTGGAAATCAACGGGATTCATAAAGACTATCTTCATATCCGTTATCAAGGTAGTGATAAGCTTTATGTTCCAGTTGAACAAATTGACTTAGTACAAAAATATGTCGCTTCGGAAGGTAAGGAACCGAAAGTCTATAAGTTAGGTGGTAATGATTGGAAGAAGGTGAAGAGCAAGGTTCAATCGTCGGTCCAAGACATTGCTGATGATTTAATAAAGCTCTATGCCGAGAGAGAAGCTTCTAAAGGGTATGCCTTCTCACCAGACGGAGATATGCAAAGGGAGTTTGAAGCATCCTTCCCTTATCAAGAAACAGAGGATCAGCTTCGCTCCATTCAGGAAATTAAAAAGGATATGGAAAAGGAACGTCCAATGGATCGGTTGTTATGCGGTGATGTCGGTTATGGAAAAACAGAGGTGGCGATCCGTGCGGCGTTTAAAGCGATTGCAGACGGAAAACAAGTGGCAATTCTTGTTCCAACAACGATTCTGGCTCAACAGCATTACGAAACGATGCGTGAGAGATTTCAGGATTATCCAATTGAAATTGGTTTATTAAGTCGCTTTAGAACGAAGAAGCAACAAACAGAAACCATTAATGGGTTAAAAAATGGAACGATTGACGTTGTTGTTGGAACCCATCGTCTCCTTTCGAAGGGGATTACGTATCGGGACTTAGGCCTGCTTATTATTGACGAGGAACAACGCTTTGGCGTATCGCATAAAGAGAAAATTAAGCAGTTAAAAACAAATGTTGATGTCCTCACCTTAACGGCGACTCCGATACCAAGAACATTGCATATGTCGATGCTGGGGGTTCGTGATCTATCCGTTATTGAAACTCCTCCAGAAAATCGCTTCCCTGTGCAGACCTATGTGATGGAGTATAACGGGGGACTAGTTAGAGAAGCAATTGAACGAGAATTAGCTCGAAATGGTCAAGTATACTTCCTTTACAATCGTGTTGAGGATATTGAGCGCAAGGCGGAGGAAATATCTATGCTTGTGCCGGATGCTCGGGTAACGTATGCTCACGGTCAAATGACGGAAAACGAGCTGGAATCCGTCATGCTTGGGTTTTTGGCAGGCGAATTTGATGTTCTTGTCAGCACAACGATTATTGAGACAGGGGTTGACATTCCGAATGTGAATACGCTGATTGTTTTTGATGCAGATCGGATGGGATTATCTCAGCTTTATCAGCTCCGTGGGCGTGTCGGGCGCTCCAATCGTGTTGCCTATGCTTATTTTACGTATCGTAAGGATAAGGTGCTGACGGAGGTTGCGGAGAAAAGGCTTCAAGCAATTAAAGAGTTTACGGAGCTAGGATCCGGCTTTAAAATTGCGATGCGTGATTTATCGATCAGAGGAGCTGGAAATATTTTAGGTGCCCAACAGCATGGATTTATTGACTCAGTAGGTTTCGATCTTTATTCTCAAATGCTGAAAGAAGCAATTGAAGAGCGTAAAGGTGAATTTGAAAAAGTGGAGAGAGAGCAAAGCGTGGAAGTGGATTTAGAAATCGATGCCTATATCCCTGATACGTACATTGCCGATGGGCATCAAAAAATAGAGATGTATAAACGATTCCGTGGAGCAACTACGTTGGAAGAGGTTCAAGAGCTGCAGGAAGAAATGATCGATCGGTTTGGAGAGTATCCAAAGGAAGTCTCTTATTTATTCCAAATTGCAGAGATTAAAGCTCATGCGATTATGGTGGGTGTGGAATCGATTAAACAAATAAAGGACGAAGTCACGATTCTGTTGTCTGAACAGGAAAGTGCTCGAATTAATGGGCAAAAAATCTTTGAAATCAGCAACCAGTTTCGACGAATGGTTGGCTTAGGCATGGAAGGCAATCGATTGAAAATGGTCCTTCATATAAAAGGAGTTGAAGTTGCTCACTGGCTTCAAGCTGCTTTCACAATGGTCCAGGGGCTCCAAGAGGCTAAGCGAGATGAGGAAAAAACGGTCTCTTAATAGAGCGGCGATTTTATCATGTGTAAGGGCGAATTTATATCGTTGCGGGTACCAAATTGGAAATTTGGGCATATCCTTTCGTTTGATTTTAAGAAGTCATGGGTATAGAAAACCATAATGGAATATTTTCACTCTGATGGAAGAAATACTAAACAGGAGAAAAAATATTTGTTTGTGAATAGAACTTTCCAGATGAAAGATACTAAGTTCAAACATGGCAAGATTTCACATCCGTTGAAGTCATGCTAGTGCTACAAAATCATCAGATGAAAGTGAGGCAACATTGGATGAAAGCAACTGGTATTGTTCGTCGAATCGATGATTTGGGTCGTGTCGTGATTCCGAAAGAAATTCGCAGAACACTTCGCATTCGTGAAGGGGACCCACTAGAAATATTCGTTGACCGCGATGGAGAAGTCATTTTAAAAAAATATTCTCCTATTAGTGAATTAAGCGATTTTGCTAAAGAATATGCAGAAGCACTGTATGATAGTTTAGGAAATCCCGTTTTAATCTGTGACAGAGATGCTTATATTGCGGTAGCAGGGAGTTCAAAGAAGGATTATTTAAACAAAAATATCAGTGACCTCATGGGAAAAACTATGGAAGAACGAAGCTCTGTTTTAAAGACAAGTCAAGGAGAAGTTTCGCTTGTTGATGGAAATGAGGAAACGGTGACATCTTATACAGTAGGCCCAATCATTGCGAATGGAGATCCAATCGGGGCAGTTGTCATCTTCTCTAAAGAAAAAACATTAGGTGAGGTCGAACAAAAAGCAGTAGAAACGGCTGCAGGATTCCTTGCACGCCAAATGGAGTCGTAATTTTTGAGGGAGCTGTAGTTAAAAGACTTTCTATTTGCACAGATGATTTTCGTGAAATGTACTTTTTAGAAACGCGTGTGCGATACACGCGAAATGAGTCAAATATGTAACCATAGCCAATTTTGAAAAGGTAGCGTTCTACGGCTACCTTTTTTTTGTGGTGAAGGAAAACATAATTATTTGTATGGGTAACTCTTTTCATTGTTGCCCAATAAATATCTAGCTTCTAGTATTGTCCACTTAAGTTAACTGGAGGCTTATGCTCTGTATAGCTTTCTTAATCGCAAGGGCAGTTTTCTACGCGAATCTCCTTTCATTTATGCTAAACAGCAATTCTTTATTTTGGATGAGTCGCCCCCTCTCTACTTTTTCTCATCATGTTTCGAGTCTATGCTATAATACAGTCAATTCATTCACTTTATAAGTGTGTCGGAAGGAGTTGTACTTGTGCAGCCCGCACAACAGTCAAAGCTTTTAGTGAGAGGAGCATTCGTCTTAGCGATTGCTGCTTTATTAACGAAAATTTTGAGTGCTGTTTATCGAGTCCCTTTTCAAAATATCGTCGGGGATACAGGCTTTTACATATATCAGCAGGTTTACCCAATTTATGGGGTAGCCCTTGTGCTAGCAACAACAGGTTTTCCAGTTATTTTATCTAAGCTGTACACGGAGCAAAAAGGCCAGTTGGAAAAGCAACGTTTATTGGTTGTTTCAACCATTTTCTTCCTTGTAATCGGTGTTGCGATGTTCCTATTCCTTTATTATGGAGCAGAAACAATTGCTCGTTTTATGGATGATCTACAGCTTGCCCTTTTGATTCGGGTCATATCAGTTGTCTTTTTGATTATGCCGATCACAGCGATGCTAAGAGGTTATTATCAAGGAGAGGGAAATATGGTTCCGACTGCGTACTCGCAGGTCGGGGAGCAGTTTGTTCGCGTCGCGACTATTTTAATGACAGCGGTAATCTTCATGGGAACTGGAGCTAGCCTTTATGAGGTTGGAGCTGGGGCGGTATTTGGCTCAGTAACAGGGGGAATCGTTGGAGTCGTAATCCTACTCGCTTTCATATGGATAAAAAAAGATTACAGTGTGTTTCGATTGAAGGAGTCGGGTCGTTTATTCGAATATAAGGCAGTCTTGGCATTGTTAAAAGTGTTATTGATACAAGGCTTTGCCATCTGTATCAGCAGTATGCTTTTATTGTTAATGCAATTAGCGGATTCTCTAAACTTGTATTCGCTGCTCATATCGACTGGTATTAATGGAGAAGATGCTAAAGGAATAAAAGGTATTTATGACAGAGGACAGCCGCTCATTCAGCTCGGGACTGTAGTGGCAACGTCGATGTCCCTTTCGCTTGTTCCTTTAATAGCGAGCGAGCGCATGAAAAATAGAGTGGAGACGCTCAAGCAGCATATCCACTTAGCGATTCGCGTCAGCTTTGTCGTTGGACTGGGTGCTACAGTCGGTTTAATGACGATTATGGAGCCAACTAATATTATGCTGTTTGAAAACGGTGAGGGTTCTGAAGTTTTATCGATCATTTCAATCACCATATGGCTAAGCTCCATTATTATGACACTCATTGCTATTTTTCAAGGCTTGGGAGAAACGGTTTTTCCAGCAATTGCTGTTCTCATTGGTTTTGTTTGCAAATACTCCTTTAATCTTATGCTAGTTCCGACCTACGGTACAATGGGCGCGGCATGGGCTTCTAATCTGAGCCTTACCGCAGTGTTGCTCATTCTCTTTTTTCGGATGAGAAGGAAAAGAAAAGGAAGCATGAATCTCTTACCATTTACAGCGAGAGCCCTGACCGCAGCAGCAGCGATGTATATCGTTTTACAAGGCTTTTTGTCGATTACAGATTTTATGTATGCTTTTGGCCATCCGCGTTTAATTGCGGCTATGCAAGCGTTAACCGCAGTGGTTTTAGGGGCCTTTACTTATTTATTGGTGATTATTAGGACAAAGGTGTTTTCGATAGAGGAATTAACATTACTTCCTTTTGGAAGTAAAATCATGCATTTATTCCCACAAAAGAGAAATAGGAGATGATGAATGTTTTGAATAGAATCGTGATTATGGGGCTGGGCGCCGGTACGCTAGAACAATTACCATTAGGGATTTATCGGTTCCTAACTAAAGCTGAAAACGTGTTTTTACGGACAAGAGAGCATCCAGTTGTCAAAGAATTAGAGGCGGAAGGTTATATCTTTCCATCCTTTGACGATATATACGAAAAGCATAATTCCTTTGAAGCGGTGTATGAAGAGATTTGTGGTCGCTTGTTTCAGCTAGCAGCACAGCAGTCTGTTGTTTATGCTGTTCCAGGTCATCCACTTGTTGCTGAGCGCACGGTGCAATTGTTGTTAGAAGGCTGCGAAGGACGCGGGATCGAAGTTGAAATAGGCGGTGGGCAAAGCTTTCTCGATCCGCTTTTTCAGGCAGTAAAAATAGATCCGATTGAAGGGTTTCAACTCCTTGATGCAACAAGCTTGCATAAGGATGAACTGGAAGTACGGCAGCATATGATTATCGGGCAAGTATATGATAGCTTTATGGCATCCGAAGTAAAGCTGACACTTATGGAGAAGCTTCCGGATGACTATGAAGTTTACATTGTAACTGCAGCAGGGAGTAAAGAAGAGAAGGTAACGAGGATTCCCTTATATGAATTAGATCGAGAAGTGTCCCTTAATAATTTAACATCAGTCTATGTTCCGCCTGTTAAGAATGAAGAGGTTTTATATAAGCAATTTTCAAAGCTGCGTCAAATTATTGCTGATTTGCGCGGTCCAAACGGTTGTCCGTGGGATAAGGAACAGACGCATCAATCTTTGAAAAAGTATTTGATTGAAGAGAGTTACGAATTAATTGAAGCGATAGATGAAGAGGACATCGATCATATGATTGAAGAATTAGGGGATGTGCTCCTTCAAGTAATGCTCCATGCACAAATTGGAGAAGACGATGGTTTTTTCTCGATCGATGATGTGATTGCAGCGATAAGTGAGAAAATGGTGAGACGTCATCCCCATGTGTTTGCTGATAGTCAAGCAGACACTTCAGAGGATGTGGTGAAGAATTGGCAAGAGATTAAAAAAGCAGAAAAAGGAAAAGAATCGGTCACATCGCATTTAGAAGAGATTGGGAAACATTTGCCAAATGCGTTAAGGGCGTATGAGCTTCAAAAAAGGGCAGCAAAAGTTGGGTTTGACTGGGAGAATGTCGAAGATGCGTTTGTAAAAGTAAGAGAAGAGCTCGACGAGTTCGAGAAAGAAATGAACGAAAACTCTTCTGAGCGCCTGATGCAAGAATTCGGTGACCTGCTTTTTGCTTTTATTAATGTGGCGCGTTTTTATAAAATAAACCCTGAGGAAGCCTTGTTTCATACCAATCAAAAATTTATTCGTCGATTCACATATGTTGAAGAAAGGGCGAAGGAAAATGGCAAAGATTTTGCCGATTATACTTTAATGGAATTGGATGCGTTTTGGAATGAGGCAAAAAGCAAAGGGTTATAAGATTGACAGCAATGACATGAATAAGTAAAAAGAAATAGGGGAGTGAATGCTATGCGTTTAGATAAATTTTTAAAGGTTTCACGACTAATAAAGCGAAGAACGTTGGCAAAGGAAGTAAGTGATCAAGGACGAATTACGATTAATGGACAAGTAGCAAAGGCTAGTTCAACAGTGAAAGTCGGCGATGTGCTTGCTATTCGTTTCGGGCAAAAGCTTGTTACCGTTAAGATTGAGAGGCTTCAGGAAACAGTAAGGAAAGAAGATGCGGCGGCAATGTACTCTGTCGTAAAAGAGGAAAAAGTAGAAAACTAAGATGCCATTTATGCTGAATGGGAGTCTGCTCCCATTCGCTTAGTCTATAAGCAAAAGGCGATGTTATATTTCGTGTTGATCTTTGACTCATTTCGTGTGAAACCAAGTTTTTACACGAAATGAGTCAAAGATCGCTTTAGCGCCAATTCTGTTTTAAGAAAGCGAAGCTAAAAACAGATGCTTTGTTCCTAGGGAACGCTAAAGCTTGTTCTATTACTCGCTATTGCTTCATACACTTGTACAAATGTGTATTTGTAAAAAGCGAGGGATGAGAAATGAGTCAATATCACGATATGAATACGACAAAGGGACCCGTCCAGGAGCACGATGTCATCATGAGGGGAAGAAAGCTCCTCGATATTACGGGTGTAAAGCAAGTGGAGAGCTTTGATAACGAAGAATTTTTGCTAGAGACTGTTATGGGTTTTTTAGCAATAAGAGGACAAAATTTGCAAATGAAAAATCTTGATGTCGACAAAGGGATTGTTTCGTTAAAAGGGAAGGTATATGATCTTGTCTATCTTGATGAACAGCATGGGGAGAAGGCTAAGGGCTTCTTTAGCAAGTTGTTCCGATGACACTGTCAACACAATTTTTAACGATGCTTGCCATGATTGGAATGGGGAGCTATTTTGGGGCCTCGTTGGATACGTACAACCGTTTTCTTCAACGTTCAAACAGAAAAAGGTGGATTGTGTTTTGTCATGATATCCTTTTCTGGTTTCTTCAAGGATTGTTGATTTTTTATGTGCTTTTTCTAGTCAATAAAGGAGAATTAAGGTTTTATATCTTTCTAGCCCTTTTATGCGGCTTTGCTGCCTATCAAAGTTTATTGAAAGCAGGATATTTGCGATTGCTAGAGATTGTCATTTCCATGGTAATCTCTATTTATCGGTTTTTTGTAAAAATGGTTCGTATTCTCATTTTTCGGCCTATTTATTCCTTGGTAATGCTTTTACTCTCTTTATTGCTGATGGTAGGAAAGGGACTTTTAGCACTTGCGAAAGGGTGTGGAAAGGTACTATTATTCGTTGTACAAGTATTATTGAAGCCATTTGAGTGGATTTTAAAGCTTTTTTGGAGTTTATTGCCGAAAAAGATTAAAAAAATGATCGAGAAGTTATATAATTATTTTGCAGGAATTTTTCATAAAAGCAAGAATATCATTAACAAGCTCATTTTTAAATTGAAGAAAATAAAAAAATAATGGTCATGATAAATCAGGAGGTGTGAAAATGAGTGTGATCAAGAAACAAAGAGTAACAAAGCTACAGTCAGAGTATGTTAAACAGCATGAAAGAAATGAAGTCAGTGCATCGAGAAGGAGAAAATTATTGATTCGGCGATTAGCGATGTTCTTTGTACTAGCATCTGTCATTTCTTATTTTATGATCTCTACACTCATTTCGCAGGCCTCCTCTTTAGAAGAAATAAAAGCAGAACAACAACAGTTAAACGAAGAGCTTGCTGGATTAAAGAAGAAGGAAATGATCCTCAAGGAGGAAATTGTTAAGCTTAATGATGATGAATATATTGCGAAGCTGGCAAGAAAAGATTATTTCTTATCCGAAGAGGGAGAAGTTATTTTTAATATATCAGAGGAAAAAGAGGAAAAAAGTTCCGAATAACCCGTCTTATTGACACTCTTTTTTCCTTTTCTGTATAATATATAGTAGTGTACAATTTCATTGCTCTGTCGTTTGGCAAGTGGAAGTTGGCCGTAGTATGACTTTTTAAATTCTTAAGGAGGAAAATTTTTTTTATGTCAATCGAAGTAGGCAGCAAGTTACAGGGAAAAGTAACAGGCATTACTAATTTTGGGGCGTTTGTAGAATTATCAGAGGGTTCAACGGGGCTTGTTCATATTAGTGAGGTCGCAGACAATTATGTAAAAGACATCAATGACCATCTTAAAGTAGGTGACCAAGTAGAGGTTAAGGTCATTAATGTGGAAAAGGATGGCAAGATCGGTCTCTCAATTAAAAAAGCTATAGATAAGCCTGAAAGAAGCACGCGACCTGAAAAAAGCTTTAAAGGTGGCGGTGATGCAAGAGGTTCAGGAGGACGTTCCCGACAAGGAAGAACAAATGATAATCGCGCTACAAAAGAATCATTTGAATCAAAAATGGCTCGTTTCTTAAAGGATAGTGAAGATCGCCTATCTTCTTTAAAACGTAACACAGAATCGAAACGTGGCGGAAGAGGCGCTAGAAGAGGCTAACTTGCTGCTGAATTAAATATATAGATCGGTTTTTTAACATTGAGGGCCTTTCCCTTTGTAAAAAACAAGTAAAAGAGCATCCGCTAGGCTGCTCTTTTTTTGATCTGAAATTATTTTAAATAGATTTAGTTCCCATTGTAAAATTCCACAACGGTTCTTCCGATTTCTATACTAATCCTTAGCACTGCGCTCTCTCAATCGAGTGTGAGAAATGCTATCTCGTTTGTTTGTCCGGTTTTGTAGAAAGCGAGTTATACGATGACTATATGGGCATCTGAAAAATTGAATTTCTTTAAGCCTCCAAATAGTGTTTGCACTAACTTGAGTACAAAATACTATTCATCACGTATAAATCATCAAATTGTTTGCTCACTCACCATCATTAGCCACATTAGCAGAGTAGATAGGCAAGCAATTTGTTTCCTTTTCGTACATTAACGTGAATGGAGTCGAAAGAAAAATATAGGCATGTCCGCAATTTTGACAAACTTCTAATAATGCCCTCTTTTATAATAATCAGCAACACATAAATTTCATCATCCATTAAAGGCCTGAACAGTTGTCGTCATTTCTTGGTTCAATCAATTAGCAAAGATGGGATAAATTATTAAAAATAGTAAGGAGTGTAGTTGTTATGGACAAGACAGTAAAGACATTGATCGAACCAGTAAGCGGTTTGAATTTAAACAACAAAGCGAAGCTTGACGTATCCTCAGGAATAAGAGGGCTTCTGCAAAAATTAGAAGCCTTCTTTTTAAAAAAGGGATATATTTTGTTCGTAATAGGCTTCCTACTTGGACGAGCTCTTATTTTATCAACACTTACCCCGTTTATTCTCCCGTTTTTTGCAGCGGTGTATGTCATCAGAAAGGAAAGGGCTCCGATCGCTCTTGTAGGATTGGTCGTAGGAGCCGCTACATTATCAGTAGTAGATGCTGCATACGCTTTTGGCAGTACTGTATTTTTTTTGTTTCTCTTTCGTGTTGCCCTTAATTGGTTGAAACAGGAGGTTAAAGCGCTTCCGTTTTTTGTGTTTGCCACGATTATAGTGAGTAAATTGGCGAAAAGTTTTATTGTCACGGGACAAATTTCTTTGTTTGATGGAATGATGGCTGGGGTAGAGGCGAGTTTAGGCTTTATCTTAACCCTTATTTTTTTACAAAGTATCCCCCTTATTTTGGCAAATAAGAGAAGGCAAACCTTAAAAACAGAGGAAGTTGTTTGTCTCATCATTATGCTTGCCTCCATTATGACAGGAACCATTGGCTGGTCCGTCTACGATTTGTCGTTAGAACATATTACATCGCGCTATTTAGTGCTTGTGTTTGCATTTGTTGCAGGAGCGACTGTTGGATCGACGGTGGGAGTCGTAACAGGTCTCATTTTTAGTCTTGCAAATGTGTCAAGCTTTTATCATATGAGTCTACTAGCCTTTGCAGGTTTATTAGGTGGTTTGCTCAAGGAAGGCAAAAAGGTCGGCGTCGTCATTGGTTTGTTTATTTCTACTTTATTAATTGGGATGTATGGCGAAGGTAGTGGTAATCTTGATAAAACCCTTTTGGAATCGGCGGCAGCGATGCTTTTATTTCTTCTAACCCCTCAGGGCTTAACATCAAAACTGGCGAAATATATTCCTGGGACGCCTGAATATGCAGCAGAACAGCAGCATTATATGAGAAAAATGCGGGATGTGACTGCCCAAAGAGTCGAGCAGTTTTCATCGGTTTTTCAAGCTTTATCCAATAGCTTTGCCTCTTATGACGATTTATCTGAACGGGATGATCCGGAAAGTCGAGAGCTTGACTACTTTTTGAGCAATGTGACAGAAAAGACGTGTCAAATGTGTTTTAAAAAGGAGCATTGTTGGGCGCGTAACTTTAATACAACCTATGATTATATGAAGGAAATTATGCATGAAATGGATCAAAATGATGGAACTATTTCACCAAAACTAGCACGGGATTGGGGTAAGCATTGTACGAAATCTCAAAAAGTAATGAATACGATTCAGCAGGAGCTTACGCTTTTTCAAGCGAATCAAAAGCTAAAAAAGCAAGTTCAAGAAAGTAGGAGGCTTGTAGCAGATCAATTATTAGGCGTGTCCACGGTGATGGGAGATTTCGCAAAGGAGATTCAAAGGGAGAGAGATAATCATCATAAACAAGAAGAACAAATTTATGAGGCCCTTCAGGAATTTGGGATCCATATTGAACATGTTGAGATATATAGTCTTGAACATAGCAATGTAGATATTGATATGACCATTCCCTATTGCAACGGTCACGGCGAATGTGAGAAGCTAATTGCCCCCGTTTTATCAGACATTTTAGGGGAAACGATCATTGTTAATTCCGAGGAATGTTCCGCTTATCCGAATGGTTTTTGCCATGTCACATTTCGTTCGGCTAAGGCATTTACGATTGAAACAGGGGTAGCACATGCTGCGAAGGATGGGGGATTTATTTCCGGGGACAGTTACTCAATGATCAGTCTAAGTGGTGGCAAACATGCTGTAGCGATCAGTGATGGCATGGGAAATGGGGAAAGAGCCCATATCGAAAGCAAAGAGACGCTCAAGCTTTTACAAAAAATATTGCAATCGGGGATTGAGGAAAAGCTAGCGATAAAATCGGTGAATTCAATTTTATCGTTAAGGACAACAGATGAGATTTTTTCAACATTAGATTTAGCAATGATCGATTTACAAGATGCCTCCGCAAAATTTTTAAAAGTAGGCTCCATTCCAAGTTTTATTAAGAGGGGGAATACTGTAAAAAAAATCCAAGCGAGTAATTTGCCAATCGGCATTATTCATGAATTTGATGTGGAGGTTGTGACAGAACAACTGAAGGCTGGTGATTTGCTTATTATGATGAGCGATGGAGTATTTGAAGGACCGAAGCACGTAGAGAATTATGATTTGTGGATGAAGCGGAAAATTGGTGAGTTAGCTACAGACGATCCGCAGGAAGTAGCAGATTTGATTATGGAAGAGGTGATCCGCTCGAGATCAAATACGATCGAGGATGATATGACAGTTGTCGTAACGAAAATTAAGCATAATACGCCAAAATGGGCGACCATACCAATCCATAAATACCAGAAACAAGCATAAAGTACGAGACAGAGATGAGAGTGTCTTTAAAAAACTTAGAACATTATGAAATCAAGTTATAAGAACAGGTATAATTGCTCCTTTTCATGACGAAAATGGTAACAACCTGAAATGAGGAGGAGAAAGTATGAATCCAGGTACGTTAAAACAAATCTTGTTGATTACAGACGGATGCTCCAACCAAGGGGAAGATCCGGTTGCGATGGCAGCCTTAGCTAAGGAACAAGGTGTAACTGTAAATGTAATTGGCGTGATGGAACAAGATACAATTGACGAGCAAGGAATGAAGGAAATAGAAGGAATTGCCATGTCTGGGGGTGGAGTTAGTCAAGTAGTTTATGCTCAAAGCTTATCGCAAACGGTCCAAATGGTGACAAGAAAAGCGATGACTCAAACGCTGCAGGGCGTGGTGAATAAGGAACTGCAACAGATATTGGGAAGCACAAAGACGATGGAGGATCTACCACCTGAGCAAAGAGGGGAAGTAATGGAAGTTGTTGATGAGCTTGGTGAAAATGTAAAGCTAGAAGTATTGGTTCTTGTCGATACGAGTGCAAGCATGAAACATAAGCTACCAACTGTTAAAGAAGCATTGCTTGATTTATCTTTAAGTCTAAATGCGCGTGCAGGGAATAATCAATTTGGCGTTTTTGTATTTCCCGGGAAAAAGAAAGATGTCGAAAAATTGCTCGATTGGACTCCGCAATTAGAATCGTTAACGAGTATTTTCCCAAAACTCTCAACTGGAGGGATTACGCCGACAGGACCTGCTATCCGTGAAGCCCTTGCCTACTTTAAGAAAAAACGATCCTTAAGGAGTTTGTTATCTCGTGATGATGAACAGTTCTTTGAAGAATCTATGTAAAGTTCAACCGGGTACAATTATTGAAGGAAAATGGCATAAAAACCGCTATACGATTATAAAGGAATTGGGGTCTGGTGCAAATGGAATTGTTTATTTAGCACAATTTCATAATCAGAGGGTTGCTCTTAAAATGAGTGATAACGGAATGTCCATTACATCTGAGGTCAATGTCCTCAAGTCTTTTGCGAAGGTCCAAGGGTCATCCCTCGGGCCTTCTTTGATTGATGTAGACGATTGTTCAGTCCGGCGTCAAACCGTTTCATTTTATGCAATGGAGTATATTGCCGGCCCTGATTTATTAACATTTATTAATCAAAAAGGAACGGGATGGATCGAGGTATTGATGTTGCAGCTGCTGAGTGACTTGCACATGCTCCATGAAAAAGGATGGGTGTTTGGCGATTTAAAACCCGAAAACTTAATTGTTATGGGTCCGCCTCCAAGAATCCGCTGTATTGATGTTGGCGGTACTACTATTCAGGGGAGGGCAATAAAGGAATTTACAGAGTTTTATGACCGGGGCTACTGGGGGCTAGGAACGCGTAAAGCAGAGCCGACTTACGATTTATTTGCTGTTGCCATGATTTTGATTAATACAGCGTATCCGAAGAGATTTAATAAATCGACAGGCGGGATTACCCAGTTGCAGGAGATGATCCGCCGAGCCAAGCCTCTTCAAAAATATGAGGCAGTGATTGTAAATGCTTTGCATGGTAGATATCAATCAGCGAAGGAAATGCGTTATGATATGATTAGAAATTTGAATGAGCCAGGTAAGCATACCCAATCTTCTTATAGGAAGGGAAGTGCTAAACAGCCTATACAGAAATCAAGACAGTCTCAACATAAAAGAAAGGGTGGGTGGTTAGAGACGACGTTGATTGTGATGGTCATTTCCATTCTTTACATGATCTATATATATGGGCAAATAGGTTAAAAAGGGTAGAAAATTCAAAATAGAAAGGGGCAAATGAAAATTATCATAAGAAAGTGCTAATCCCCATAAAAATTACTAAAGTGCGCTCTGTTTAAATCGCTTCAGGAGAGTTGTATATGCGCGTTCTTTAATGGTAAGCTTGTATAGATAAATTTTCATTGACGTGTTGGAAAAAGGAAGAGATTATTTTGGAAAGAAAAGTAAAAGCTTTTCTAAAAAAGCGACAATTTAATTTGCAGAATAAAAGGATTTTAATTGGAGTATCTGGTGGACCAGATTCGCTAGCTTTACTTCATTTTTTGTGGCGTCATCAGGAACAATGGAATATCTATATTTTGGCGGCCCATGTTGACCATATGTTTCGTGGAGAAGAGTCGAAACAGGAAGCGTTATTTGTAAAAAAATTTTGTGAAGAAAGAAACATTCCATTTGAAATGAAGCAAATTAATGTCCAATCGTATATAGAAGAAACAGGGCGCAATTCGCAGGCGGCTGCTCGAGAGAAGAGATATGAATTTTTTACAGAAGTGCTTGAAAAACATCATCTTTCGATACTTGCTCTAGGCCATCATGGAGACGATCAAGTTGAAACAATATTAATGAGATTAACAAGAGGAAGTACGGGGAAAGCTAGGTCTGGGATTCCTTTTTCAAGGGACTTTCACAATGGCATTATTATTCGTCCATTTTTATGTTTGAATAGGGAAGAAATCGAAAGATATTGTTCACGCTATGAACTAAACCCGAGAAGGGATCCAAGTAATGACAAGGACATTTATAGCCGAAATCGATTCCGTAAGGTGGTTCTACCTTTTTTACGACAGGAAAATCCGCAAGTGCATGAGCAATTTCAACGCTTTAGTGAAGAGTTGGCTCAGGATGAAACCCTTCTTCTTTCATTAGCCCAGGAGAAGCTAAAAAACGTTATTTTAAAACATACTGATAATGAAGTAACTATTGATATCAAAGGATTTGAATCAATGCCTTTGCCTTTACAAAGGAGAGCTATTCAACTAATATTAAACTATCTTTATAAAGTTAGACCAGCTTCTTTATCCGCTTTACATATTGAAAAAATATTATCCATTTTAGAAAATCCACACCCCTCTAGCTCACTTGATTTCCCAAATGGGTTAAAGGTAGTTCGTTCGTACCAGGTATGTACCTTTCAATTTCAAGTACAAACAGACCCCACCCCTTATTCATTCGAAATGAGCGAGCCAGGTGAAGTAGTACTTCCTAATGGGGATATCATACGAATGGAATTTATCAATGGTGAACGACAGGAAGGATTGGGCCGCGATCAATTTCTAATTGGACTTGCAGAAGAACAATTACCAATTGTTATTCGCTCGAGGAAAAACGGTGACAGAATGGCCGTGATGGGGATGGATGGAACAAAAAAACTGAAGGCTCTTTTTATTGATGAAAAGATTCCGCAGGTTAAGCGCAATACTTGGCCGGTTGTGACGAATCGCTTCGATGAAATCCTTTGGGTACCTGGATTAAGGAAAGCAAAGCACTCTTTAACAGGAGCTAGTCAAAACAGTCAACACCGAAACATTCTATTAAGTTATATAAGCAATGATCTTCTAGGGGGCACAACGAATGATGAAAAAGGATATTGAAAAGGTACTTTTTACTGAAGAAGAGATTCAATCAAAGATTAAAGAGCTTGCTGCTCAATTAACAGAGGACTACCAGGATTCTTTTCCGTTAGCAATTGGGGTTCTAAAGGGTGCTATGCCTTTTATGGGTGACCTATTAAAACGAGTGGAGACGTATTTGGAAATGGATTTTATGGATGTTTCCAGCTATGGGAATTCAACGGTTTCTTCAGGAGAGGTTAAGATATTAAAGGATTTAGATACCTCAGTTGAGGGCAGGGATATTCTCATTATTGAGGATATTATTGATAGTGGATTAACGTTAAGCTATTTAGTGGAGTTGTTCCGTTACCGCAAAGCAAAATCAATTAAAATCGTTACTTTGCTTGACAAACCAACAGGTAGAAAAGCAAATATTAGTGCTGACTATGTTGGTTTTATTGTCCCTGACGAATTCGTTGTCGGATATGGGTTAGATTATGCAGAAAAATATCGCAACTTACCATATATTGGCGTTTTGAAGCCGGAGGTATATACGAATAGTGAAGAAGCGTAAAATAAGAAGGATTTAATGAGGCACTAAGAAGCCTTTAAATAAATTGAAATACGAACTAATTTATATTGTTAAAGTGTGCGAAGGTTCTGTGGAATGCAAGATTTAGCTGAGAGGGCAATTTCTTGTATTGGCGTAAATCTCTATGATACTATTTACTATAGTTTGTTGATGTGTGGGAGGAGGTAAGGGATGAATCGAATTTTCCGTAATACCATATTTTATTTATTGATTTTTCTCGTAATAATTGGCGTTGTTAGTTTCTTTAATGGAAACAATGAGCCGACAAAAGATATAAGCTATGACGAATTTATAGCCCATTTAGAAGCTGGTGAGGTTCAAGAGATCTCGCTCCAGCCTGAAAGAGGGGTATATGAAGTAAGAGGACGCCTTGCCAATTATCAAGAAGGCGAGTTTTTTATCACATATGTTTGGAATAGCGAACAGCTATTAGAGAAAGTAGATCAGGCAGCCGCAGCTTCTAAAGTAAAGGTTTTACCAGCGAAGGAACAAAGTGGTTGGATAACGTTCTTCACTTCTATTATTCCGTTTATCATTATTTTTATCTTGTTCTTCTTCCTTTTAAACCAAGCTCAAGGTGGCGGAAGCCGTGTTATGAACTTCGGTAAAAGCAAGGCTAAGCTTTATAATGACGAAAAGAAAAAGGTTCGCTTTAAAGATGTAGCTGGTGCAGATGAAGAAAAGCAAGAGCTGGTAGAGGTTGTAGAATTTTTGAAAGACCCGCGTAAGTTCTCTGAAGTCGGAGCAAGAATACCAAAAGGTGTTTTGCTTGTTGGACCTCCAGGGACGGGGAAAACATTGCTTGCAAGAGCTGTAGCAGGAGAAGCAGGGGTTCCATTCTTCTCTATTAGCGGTTCTGACTTCGTTGAAATGTTTGTCGGTGTCGGAGCATCCCGTGTTCGTGACTTATTTGAAAACGCAAAGAAGAACGCGCCTTGTATCATTTTTATTGATGAAATTGATGCGGTTGGTCGTCAGCGTGGAGCGGGCCTCGGTGGAGGACATGATGAGCGCGAGCAAACATTGAACCAATTGCTTGTTGAAATGGATGGTTTTGGTGTAAATGAAGGAATCATTATTATCGCTGCGACAAACCGTCCGGATATTTTAGATCCAGCATTGCTTCGTCCGGGTCGTTTTGACCGTCAAATTACGGTAGATCGCCCTGACGTAAATGGTCGTGAAGCAGTTCTAAAAGTTCACGCGCGTAACAAGCCGTTGGATGAATCAGTTAACTTAAAAGCGATAGCTGCACGTACTCCAGGATTTTCTGGTGCGGATCTTGAAAATCTACTAAATGAAGCAGCTCTAGTTGCTGCTCGTAGAAACAAGAAAAAAGTCGATATGGATGATATTGATGAAGCAACTGACCGCGTCATTGCTGGACCAGCGAAGAAGAGCAGGGTGATCTCTAAGAAAGAAAAGAATATTGTTGCTTTCCATGAAGCTGGACATACGGTTATAGGTGTTGTTCTAGAAGAGGCGGATATGGTTCACAAAGTAACGATTGTCCCTCGTGGTCAAGCAGGTGGTTATGCCGTTATGCTTCCAAAAGAAGACCGTTACTTTATGACAAAGCCAGAGCTACTTGATAAAATTGTTGGTTTGCTTGGTGGTCGTGTAGCTGAAGAGATTGTCTTCGGTGAAGTAAGCACAGGTGCACATAATGACTTCCAACGGGCGACAGCTTTAGCACGTCGAATGGTTACTGAGTTTGGGATGAGTGATAAGCTCGGTCCGTTACAATTTGGTCAAGCACAAGGAGGCCAAGTGTTTTTAGGTCGTGATATTCATAATGAGCAGAATTATTCTGATGCTATCGCTTATGAAATTGATTTAGAAATTCAACGTATCATTAAAGAGTGTTATGCGAAGGCGAAGCAAGTTCTCACTGAGAACCGTGATAAGCTTGACTTAATTGCCAACACTTTATTGGAAATAGAGACGCTAGATGCGGAACAAATCAAGCATTTATTTGACCATGGTACATTACCTGAAAGAACAACCGCGTCTGTTGATTTAGAAAAGACAGATTCTACTGGTACAGATGATGTAAAGGTAAATATCAGCACTAAGAAGGATGAGGATTTAGCCGAAAAGTCTGATTCTGATGAAGCTGAGAAGCAAGCTGATACGCAAGAATCTCCATCTACTACGGAAGATGAAGATAAAAAGAACTAATTAAAAGAGCTTATATCAAATGAAGCGTTTATAACATTGGCTACACGTTAAGGTGTCCTTTACGAGGGCACCTTTTCTGATCGGCTACGAGATTGCTCCTGAATCGAAAGAAGAAAACATTAAAACAGCGAACAAGTTCTTCATTTATGATAAAATGTTGGCAGAATGTGAGAAAAGGGTTAAAGCGACAGCTTTGTATAGGACAAAGAAAATACACTAAAGTGGTGATTTACGTGATATTTGTTTTTGATGTTGGAAATACGAATATGGTCTTAGGTGTGTATGATAAAGATGAATTGAAGCATCATTGGAGAATGGAAACAAATCGTTCCAGAACGGAAGATGAGTATGGAATTATGATCAAAAACTTATTTGAACATGTTGGATTAAATTTATCGGTGATTGAAGGGATTATCATCTCGTCTGTCGTACCTCCCATTATGCTCGCGCTAGAAAGAATGTGTGAACGCTATTTTCATCTAAAGCCGTTAATTGTCGGACCTGGCATTAAGACGGGATTGGATATTAAATATGAAAATCCCCGTGAGGTTGGGGCTGACCGGATTGTCAATGCGGTTGCTGCCATTCATGAGTATGGAAGCCCTTTAATTGTCGTAGATTTTGGAACAGCCACTACTTATTGCTATATTAATGAGCATAAGCAATATATGGGCGGTGCTATAGCACCTGGTATTCATATTTCTACGGAAGCTCTTTATTCAAAAGCAGCAAAGTTGCCACGAATTGAGATTGTTCCACCGACTGAAGGAGTGGTGGGTAAAAATACTGTTGCTGCGATGCAAGCGGGGATACTGTACGGCTATGTTGGACAAGTGGAAGAAATTGTGAAGAGAATGAAGAAACAAAGTAAGGAAAAGCCGATGGTTATTGCCACAGGCGGCTTATCAGGACTGATTGCAAGGGAAGCGAAAGTAATAGATATTGTCGATCCTTTTTTAACTTTAAAAGGGCTCCAGTTAATTTATAAACGAAATATGGAAACGCTAAGAAATAATATGTATAAAAGCAACTAAGGCAGACTGAAAGGGGTACTAAGATGAAGGATTATTTAGTAAAGGCGTTAGCGTATGATGCTCAAGTTCGGGCTTATGCGGTGCGGAGTACTGAAACCGTAGGGGAGGCGCAGAGAAGACATAACACTTGGCCAACTGCGTCAGCTGCTCTTGGCAGAACAATAACTGCAGGGATAATGATGGGCTCCATGTTAAAAGGAGAAGAAAAACTTACCGTAAAAGTGGAAGGGGATGGTCCGCTTGGGCCGATCTTGGTAGATGCGAATGCCAAAGGTCAGGTAAGGGGCTATGTTACGCACCCGCAAATTCATTTTGATTTAAATGAGCAAGGAAAGCTTGATGTGAAAAGAGCAGTAGGAACGAATGGTTTCTTATCGGTGGTTAAGGATATCGGTCTAAGAGATTATTTTACTGGTCAAGTGCCGCTAGTATCAGGGGAATTAGGAGAGGATTTTACGTATTACTTTGTTAAGTCAGAACAAGTCCCTTCTTCAGTTGGTGTGGGAGTGTTGGTGAATCCGGATAATACCATCTTGGCAGCCGGCGGTTTTGTCATACAGCTTATGCCTGGTACTGATGAGGAGACGATTACGAAAATTGAAGAGCGTTTAAAAGGTATTTCACCAATATCTAAGCTCATTGAGCAAGGATTAAGTCCGGAAGAAATATTAGAAGAAGTTTTAGGAAAAGAAAATGTGCGTTTTCTTGAAACTCAACCCGTTTCCTTTCAATGTACTTGTTCAAAGGAACGTTTTGCAGATGCTATTATTAGTCTAGGGCAAGATGAAATTACGGATATGATTGAGACGGATGGAAAAGCAGAAGCTCAATGTCATTTCTGTAATGAGAAGTATCAATATTCGCGTGAAGAGCTGGAACAGTTATTAACTGAAGCAAAATGAGTGGCGAGCGAATTTGTTTTGCTGTGATTCGGTTCTATTGATTCGGGGCAAAGAACAAATTGGAGGAGAAAAGGTTGGAGAGAAAGTGGGAGAAAAAGCAGCTGTGGATCATAATAGCTGGCCTTATTACAATCAATTGTTTGACTGTTGCTTTTTTTCTAACGAAATTAGGGACAGGTTTCGGAGGTAACGAAGTTGTAGCGACTGTTGGAAAAGAGGAAATAACGAGGCAGGATTGGCTCAAGGTCATGGAAGAGCGCTATGGAAAGGATACACTAAAGGAATTAGTTGATGAAAAAGTAATTGAAGCAATGGCTAAAAAATATGATATTTCCATATCTGAAGAAGCTGTTGAACGCGAACTATTTTTGATCAAAACGATGTATGGTTCGACTTCAAATGATACTGCGAACGAAGAAGAATGGAGAAAACAGATAAAATCGAGCTTAATGCTGGAGGAAATTTTAACAAAAGATGTTATTGTTCCAGAAGAGGATTTAAAATCTTATTATGATGAAAATATAAACTTCTATCATATCCCTACATCCTATCATGTTTCACAAATTATAGTGAAAACAGAGAAAGAAGTAGAGCAAGCAATAGAAGAATTGGAAAATGGCTCGGATTTCGCTGTTTTAGCAATGGAAAGATCTATAGATGAATTTAGCGCTGCTCAAGGGGGAGATATTGGATTTGTACGATCAGACGATGAAAATATCTCCGAACATTACATAAAAGCTGTTGATAAATTAAAACCAGGTGAGTGGAGTGAGGCAATTCCGGTTGATGAAGGATTTGCGATTGCTTTGCTTCATGAGAAAATCAATGGAAAAGAATACAGTTTTAAAGAAGTGAAGGATGAAATTCGCAGAGTCATCGCTTTAGAGCAAATGGAAGGGGAGTCTTCTGTTGAAGCTTTTTGGAATGAAGTGGATGTAGAGTGGTTCTACGGGGAAAAGTAATGAATACTTGAGTTTTGAGATTGAATCAAATATAAAGCTTGTCGTTTAGGCGGACTATTTTCGCAGTGACACTGAGATAAACTTTGTAAGCTAAAAGTTACACGAGCAATTGCTCGTGTATTTTTGTATAAAATCGCTAGCTATGATGTTTCTTGCAAGTGGAAAAAATATTCTGTATTTTAAGAGTAAAAAGATTGACATTTGGATATAAGCTTGGTAAATTTGAATTAATCCAATAAAAATACTCGGAATAAGAGGTGTGTAGAATGGTACGTGTAGCCAACTCAATAACAGAATTAGTGGGTCAGACCCCTATCGTCAAACTGAATCGCCTTGTAGATGAAAATAGTGCAGATGTTTATTTAAAGCTAGAGTATATGAACCCGGGAAGCAGTGTAAAGGATCGTATTGCCCTTGCGATGATCGAAGCTGCAGAAGAGGCAGGTAAGCTGAAAGAGGGAGATACCATCATTGAACCAACAAGCGGAAATACTGGAATTGGCCTTGCGATGGTAGCTGCCGCTAAGGGATATAAAGCCATCTTAGTTATGCCAGAAACGATGAGTTTGGAGCGTAGAAATTTATTGCGTGCTTATGGGGCAGAGCTAGTATTAACTCCGGGGCCAGAAGGCATGGGAGGAGCAATTCGTAAAGCGGAAGAGCTAGCGAAGGAACATGGTTATTTTATGCCACAGCAATTTGAAAACTTTGCGAATCCAGAAGTTCATAGAAGAACAACAGGTAAAGAAATTGTTGAGCAAGTGGGCGAACAATTAGATGCTTTTATTTCTGGAATTGGAACAGGTGGTACGATTACAGGTGCTGGCGCAGTTCTTAAAGAACACTATCCAAATATCAAGATTTACGCTGTGGAGCCAGCGGATTCTCCAGTTCTTTCAGGTGGAAAACCAGGACCACATAAAATCCAAGGAATTGGTGCCGGTTTTGTTCCCAAAGTATTAAATACTGATGTGTATGATGAAGTTTTAAAAATTACAAACGAAGAATCGTTTGAATATGCTCGTCGTGCTGCTAAAGAAGAAGGCATCTTAGGTGGTATTTCATCAGGTGCTGCAATTTCAGCTGCGTTAAAAGTGGCAAAAGAACTAGGCAAAGGGAAAAAGGTGCTGGCGGTAATCCCAAGTAACGGTGAACGTTATTTGAGCACTCCGCTGTATCAATTTGATACTGAATAAAAAACGAGTATTGAATATGTACAAAGGAGCAGTAGTCGAAATGGCTATTGCTCCTTTTTGATCATCATATTCTGCATTACGTTAAAAAAGGACAGTAAACTTAGCTTCTTTTCTATTTTGTTTTTTTACTAGGGAAGTTGGTTTATGAAAAAAGTGATGTTCCGATATACTGGAGGGGTTAGATGTAAGAAATTTAGAAATGGTGTCTTTTAAATGCTACAATAAAGGTGTAAAACGGTTTGGAGGTTAATTATGTCTACCAATCAAAAAAAAATGATCGAATGCGGTCCTTATACATTGGACTATAGCAATAAAACGCTTATAATGGGAATTTTGAATGTCACCCCTGATTCCTTTTCAGATGGAGGCAAATTTACTCATATTGAAAGGGCTGTTCAGCATGCAAAACAGATGGTTGCTGATGGTGCTGATATTATTGATATTGGAGGAGAATCGACTCGGCCTGGTTATGAGCAAATCTCCGTTGAGGAGGAAGTGAGTCGTGTAGTCCCTATTATTAAAGCTGTTTCGGAAGCGGTGAATGTTCCGATATCGATCGATACATATAAATCAGAAGTCGCAGAAGGTGCATTAGAAGCTGGAGCTCATATTATCAATGATATTTGGGGAGCGAAGGCGGATCGGAATATGGCGCCACTAGCTGCCCGCTACAACGCACCGATTATTTTAATGCATAATCGAGAGGATCGAGACTATCAGCATTTTTATCGGGATGTTGTAAACGATCTATTTGAAAGTATTCAAATTGTGAAAAGCGCTGGTATTGCTGATGAAAAAATTATTTTTGATCCTGGGATCGGTTTTGCGAAAGATCTGCAAGAAAATCTTCAAATGATGAGAGAACTTGATAAATTGGTTTCCATTGGGTACCCAGTATTACTTGGAACTTCTAAAAAGTCGCTGATTGGCCAGGCGTTAAATTTACCGGTTGATGAAAGGGCTGAAGGAACTGGAGCAACAGTTTGCTTTGGGATTCAGAAAGGATGCCAAATAATTCGTGTCCATGACGTGAAAGAGATGAGCCGCATGGCTAGAATGATGGATATATTGCTCGGAAAGGGACAAGTCAATGGATAAAATCTATGTAAATCGAATGGAATTCTACGGCTATCATGGTGTCTTTCCGGAAGAAACACGCCTTGGACAAAGATTTATTGTTGATTTAGTGGTAGAAGCTGATTTAAAAAGTGCTGGTGAGAAGGATGAGCTATCTGACTCGATTCATTATGGAGAGCTATATATGATGTGTAAAGAAATTGTTGAAGGTGAGCCATACAAACTTTTAGAAGCTGTAGCAGAAAAAATTGCCACCACCTGCCTTGCGCAATTTGCGAAGGCAGTATCATGCACGGTAAAAGTGATTAAGCCAGATCCTCCGATTCCCGGCCACTATGACTCGGTTGCGGTGGAAATTACAAGGAGTAGATAAATTGAAAAATAGAGCTTTGCTTGCACTAGGAACGAATATGGGGAACCGCTACGAAAACTTGACGGATGCCATAACACTACTACATCAACATTCTCAGGTTGAGTTAGTGCATTGTTCTTCTATTTATGAGACTGATCCGGTCGGCTATACTGACCAGGATCCATTTTTAAACATGGTGATTGAGATTAAAACAGTGTTAAAGCCTTTTGAATTATTGGATTGCTGTTTGCAAATTGAAAAGAATCTTGGGAGAAAAAGGATTGTTCGATGGGGACCAAGAATTATAGACCTTGACATTCTTCTCTACAACCAAGAAAATATTAAATCAGAGAAACTTATTGTTCCTCATCCGCGGATGCATGAAAGAGCTTTTGTTTTAATTCCACTCCTCGAGATTAGTCCGAACGAAAGGCTCCCAAGGGCGGATTATCTTTTACGAGAAACTTTAGATGAAATATCTGATAGAGAAGGAGTACGAATATGGAAGCTGAAAAATGGGGAAGACGTATTCGCGCTTTTCGCAAATTAAAGGGCTATACACAAGAGAGTTTGGCAGGAGAGCTTGGTGTATCAGTTTCTATTTTGGGAGAAGTGGAACGTGGTAATCGCATGCCAACGGAAGATTTTTTGCTGGAAGTTGCTGATATATTGAAAGTAAGTATAGATGATTTAACGCCACCTGAAGAATAGAACGGGTAAAGGGGTAAATGGATGTTTAAAATAGGAAATGTGGAATTGAAAAATCAGGTCGTTTTAGCGCCGATGGCTGGTGTTTGTAATTCAGCTTTTCGTTTAACGGTGAAGGAGTTTGGCGCTGGCTTAGTTTGCGCTGAAATGATTAGTGATAAAGGGATTGTTTTGAAAAATGCTAAAACGATGAATATGTTATATATCGATGAGCGGGAAAATCCATTAAGCTTACAAATTTTTGGGGGCGAAAAGGAAACGCTTGTTGAAGCTGCTAAATTTGTAGATAAAAATACAAATGCTGATATTATTGATATTAACATGGGGTGTCCAGTACCTAAGATTACTAAATGTGATGCTGGTGCAAAGTGGTTACTTAATCCTGATAAAATTTATGAAATGGTCTCAGCGGTTGTCGACAATGTTGATAAGCCTGTAACAGTAAAAATGCGCATGGGCTGGGATGAAGAACATATCTATGCAGTGAAAAATGCCCAAGCAGTGGAGCGAGCAGGTGGCAGTGCAATCTCATTGCATGGCCGTACTCGTGTACAAATGTATGAGGGCAATGCGAACTGGGATATTATTCGTGAAGTGAAAGAGGCTATAAACATCCCGCTTATCGGCAATGGAGATGTCAAAACACCGCAGGATGCGAAAAGGATGCTAGATGAGACTGGTTGTGATGCCGTAATGATCGGCAGGGCGGCATTAGGAAATCCATGGATGATTTATAGAACGGTTCAGTTTTTAGAAACAGGAGAGTTAATAGAGGAGCCTTCTGTGAGAGAGAAAATAAATGTTTGCATTCTTCATTTAGATCGCTTAATTGCCCTTAAGAGTGAGTTTGTTGCAGTTCGTGAAATGCGAAAGCATGCTGCGTGGTATTTAAAAGGAATAAAAGGAACTGCGAAAGCCCGTAATGGAATTAACGAATGCAACACAAGGGAAGAACTTGTCAATTTATTAAACGAGCTTGTGTTAGAATCAGAAGCGAAGGAACAGTTCGAACAAGTAGGTTAAGGATTGACTTCTCTTGCTTCTTTCATTATGATGATAAAGAAAACTGCCGGTTGTTGCTGGCAGTTTTTATTATATTACGTGTCTCTTTCCGTTATTTTGTGTAAAATAGTAAGGTATAATTTTCTCTATTCAAAGATACACTTCTTGATTTTAGTCTGAAGGTTGAATTACATAGAAACATTTTAATATTGGAGATGATTTAAGTGAGTGAAGAACTAAACGACCAGATGAGAGTTAGGCTGGAAAAAATGCATGATATGCGAGAAAAAGGGCTAGATCCTTTTGGAAAACGCTATGAACGCACGCATCTTGCGGAAGAATTGATTAACCAGTACGGTGAGATGGAGAAAGAGGCTCTTGAACAATTAGCCACGACAGTGACGATTGCTGGTCGTATGATGACAAAGCGTGGTAAAGGTAAGGCGGGTTTTGCTCATATTCAAGATTTGACTAACCAAATTCAAATATATGTGAGACAGGATGCCGTTGGTGAGGAGCAGTATGATATTTTCGGTAGTGCAGATTTAGGTGATATTGTCGGTGTAACAGGAGTGTTATTTAAAACAAAGGTTGGGGAGCTTTCTATTAAAGTTCAAGACTTTCAGTTGTTAACAAAATCCTTGCGCCCGCTGCCAGAAAAATTTCATGGTTTAAAAGATGTGGAGCAGCGCTACCGTCAACGTTATTTAGATCTGATTACTAGTCAGGAAAGCCGAAAAACATTTATTACAAGAAGTAAAATTATTCAAGCCATGCGACGTTATTTAGATGATCATGGGTATTTGGAAGTAGAAACTCCTATGATGCACGCGATTGCAGGTGGCGCTTCGGCACGTCCGTTTATTACTCATCACAATGCATTGGACATGCAGTTATATATGCGTATTGCGATTGAGTTACATCTAAAACGCCTCATAGTCGGTGGTTTAGAGAAAGTATACGAAATTGGTCGTGTATTCCGAAATGAAGGTGTATCAACACGCCATAACCCTGAATTTACGATGATAGAGTTGTATGAGGCTTATGCGGATTATCGTGACATAATGAGTTTAACAGAAAATCTAATTGCTCATATTGCACAAGAAGTGTTAGGAACAACAACGGTGCAGTATGGAGATCATCTAGTGGAATTAAAGCCTGAGTGGAAGAGGCTGCATATGGTGGATGCAATTAAAGAGTATACCGGTGTTGATTTCTGGAAGGAAATGACTGTTGAAGAAGCAAGGCAGTTGGCAAAAGAGCATAATGTAGAAATAAAAGATACGATGCTCTATGGTCATATTGTTAATGAGTTTTTTGAGCAAAAGGTAGAGGAACAGCTTATTCAGCCAACGTTCATTTACGGACATCCGGTGGAAATTTCACCGCTTGCTAAGAAAAATGAGGAAGACCCAAGATTTACGGATCGCTTTGAACTATTTATTGTTGCGCGCGAGCATGCGAATGCGTTCACTGAGTTAAATGATCCAATTGACCAAAGAGAGCGCTTTGAGGCTCAGCTTAAAGAAAGAGAGCAAGGAAACGACGAAGCTCACATGATGGATAATGACTTTATCGAAGCGTTGGAATTTGGGATGCCTCCAACAGGTGGTCTAGGAATTGGAATCGATCGTCTAATCATGCTATTAACAAATTCTCCATCAATTAGAGATGTTCTGTTATTCCCGCTCATGCGTCATCGTTAACAATTATATAAAAAGGGCAAAGGTGATAGCCTTTGCCTTTTTATGTACTCCCGTTCTGAATCAAGTGAATGGAAACTTTCTATTAATTTATGGTTTGATGAACCTTTGGTTCGGGCGATAAACCCTTCGTCTTACTTAAAACATTTCAGGATTAATAGCGATAGGTAACGGAGTAGAGCTAAACGAAAAAAATTATAAAAAAGTATTGCACGAGATAAATTATAGTGGTATATTATTATCTGTTGCTGCGAAAGATGCAAGCACACAAAAAAGAATTTAAAAGAAGTTATTGACACTTACTTTAGATTCTGCTAATATTAAAAAGTCGCCTTCGAGCGACGGATAGAAATTTTCTTCCTTAAGATCATTTCAAAATTGCACTTTGAAAACTAAACAAATCATACGTCAACAACTTATAGTGGAGGCACTCTTTATGAGAGCCGAAGCTAGCCAACGTTTATTATAAACATAAGAGCTAATCTTACTCTTTTTTTGGAGAGTTTGATCCTGGCTCAGGACGAACGCTGGCGGCGTGCCTAATACATGCAAGTCGAGCGCTTGCACAAGAAAGCTTGCTTTCTTGTTGCTTGAGCGGCGGACGGGTGAGTAACACGT
>NZ_JARGEJ010000290.1:0-409 GCF_029211245.1 Robertmurraya sp. DFI.2.37
CCTGAAGGGGGACAGATGTCGCTACTTCCACAGCTTCCACATGCCAAACACCTCCAGGCTGATTGATAACCGCATGAGTTTGCTTTGGAAAAACCCATCGGTAATCGTCAAAATCATACTTATTGCCAAAAGCCTCTGCTAAATACGTTGCTCTTGGATTGATCTTAATCCAATCCCAATCATATTCTTTCGCAAACGTAATAGTTGCCTCTGCTAAATCAACTGCTGTTTGCTCTTTTTTTAAAAAATGATGCCAACTGCTAACGATGGGGCGATCTGCTTTTTTGCCCATCAAAATTTGTTCAAAGCGCTGTTTCTTCGTAAAACTCATAAACCATTACACTCCCTTTCTATTCCTTCCTTGCTTTTCGAGCTAATGCATTACCAGTTGATTGAATGATTTGTACAA
>NZ_JARGEJ010000291.1:0-408 GCF_029211245.1 Robertmurraya sp. DFI.2.37
TGGTTTTTCAGCAAGTAAAAATAAAAGAGTTAATCGGAGATTAAAGAATAAATAAACTTCTGTTTCTTATCTCCGGAAAAGGTGATATGGAATACTGCAAAAGTAAATTTGCTTATCATTTTATCATTCTGAACAATAGTGAAGAATCTGTTAGCAGCATACTTTATGTATGTATATTCTTCGCAAAGTTCAGAATGATAAAAATGAAATGATAGCATTTCAGAGTCTTGATATACTCTTTTGTATTTATTTATTAATGATTTCCATTTGTTGCCTTACGCTTTCTTCGTGGATGGCTTCGAATACTTTTTTGATGAATTCTGAATCCATGCCGCACAATGAACCTTGTGCACCGCGCTTGTCCAGAATCTCATTGTAACGACCTGTCTGTAGAATGGTCATATCATG
>NZ_JARGEJ010000292.1:0-406 GCF_029211245.1 Robertmurraya sp. DFI.2.37
CTCCTCGATGCCTATATCAATAAAAACCCAAAAGCCGCATCCATTTGTGATGCAGTCGAACATTTAGACCACATGATTAAGGTAGCCGGCATAAACCATGTGGGAATAGGTACGGACTTTGATGGTGGTGGTGGTCTGCAAGGATGTAAAGGAGATAATGACTTAATTAATCTGACCATAAAAATGATTGAAAAAGGATATACAGAAGAAGACTTAAGGAAGATTTGGGGAGGTAATCTCTTGAGAGTAATGAAGCAAGTACAGGAAGCACCACTTCTTTCTTCAAAAAAACGCAGATAATACCCAAACAAGGATAATTAAAAATATATAGAAATATCCTATTATCATTTTTCGGAAATTATCAGGGCTGTCTCACCAATGACAGCCTCTTTTTGTAACTTACAGT
>NZ_JARGEJ010000293.1:0-406 GCF_029211245.1 Robertmurraya sp. DFI.2.37
GGTGTGCCATAAAAGCGACACCGGACGGGAAACCGGACTTTTCCGCCTTATTGTCCTATGGCAATGAAGCCGTCATGCTGGAAAAGTTGATAACTGAAACAGAAAAGGAAATGCAGGCGGTACGGGATGCAGCAAAAGAAAAAGACCTGCAAAAGCTGGATTCCCTGATCCACCACCTGCGCAGTTCGTGGGAGGTGCTCCGTGCCGACCAACCGCTGAATGTACTTTACGGATTGCTTCGTGGCGATGCTCTCCCGGATGGTGAAGCGTTAAGCCATGCCGTGACTGCCGTGCTGGATAAGGGAGTGGAAATAATACGGTTGGCAGAAGAGGAAAGGAGAAAATACGAAGATGAATAAGACAAAAATAATTGTGGTGGAAGACAACATCGTGTATTGCGAATATG
>NZ_JARGEJ010000294.1:0-405 GCF_029211245.1 Robertmurraya sp. DFI.2.37
CGAAGAAGAACTTAACTCTTTTTTGATAGGTGAAGCCATTAAACAGGCTCGCCAATCAAAGAACTTAACCCAAGAGGAATTAGGTAATCTGATAGGAGTGCAACGAGCTCAAATCTCCCGAATTGAAAACGGTAAGAATTTAACCTTTTCCACCATTGCAAGAGTTTTTAAGGCTATGGGGATAAGTGCTAAACTTGAAATCGGAAGCATGGGTAAAGTTGCGTTATGGTAACTAACTATACAACAAAAAATTACATTAAATCCGGGATGCGTTTTCGCTCCCGGAAACTTCTCGTTTTATACATTTAAAGTCACATTTATACAAAATTTAACACGCCAGAAAATCTTCCTAATCCGTTGCACTTGGCTTTACCTGTTTCCACTCTCTCCCATTCTCCGGAAATT
>NZ_JARGEJ010000295.1:0-403 GCF_029211245.1 Robertmurraya sp. DFI.2.37
TTCAAGGGCTGTGTAATCGTAGTAAGCCACGACCGCTATTTCATGGACAAGGTGGTAGATCACTTGCTGGTATTCAAGGGACAGGGAGACATTCGTGATTTTCCGGGTAACTACTCCGATTATCGTGACTGGCGCGAGGCGAAAGAGCAGCGCGACAAAGAGGCGGAAAAGCCAAAAGAGGAAAAGACCGCCCGCGTGCGCCTGAATGACAAGCGGAAAATGTCTTTCAAGGAAAAGAAAGAGTTCGAGCAGCTGGAACAAGAAATAGCCGGGCTGGAGCAGGAGAAGGCCGATATAGAAGCCGCCCTTTGCAGCGGTACGCTGGGAGTGGAGGAACTGACGGAGAAATCCAAACGATTGCCGGAACTGAATGATTTGATTGATGAAAAGACCATGCGCTGGT
>NZ_JARGEJ010000296.1:0-402 GCF_029211245.1 Robertmurraya sp. DFI.2.37
TACGATGAGAAACGAATGGAAGAGCTCTTAAAATCCGTCAACCTTTGGGAGGAACGAAATACGATTATCGAGGAATATTCAAAAGGGAATGCTGCAGCGGCTTGGACTCGCAGTGACGCTCTATCAAGATTCACAAATCCTCGTCTTAGACGAACCGACAAGCGGTCTTGATCCAATTGGAAGAAAAGAAATTTAGGATACGTTGAAGTCTTTGCAAAATAAAACGATTTTAGTATCTTCCCATCATTTAGATGAAATTAAACAGCTATGTTCACACGTCGCTTTTTTAGAGAATCAGCAAATCTGTATATACACTGTTGCAGACTTTCTACTAACACAAAAATTAGGAGAGAATGGACCATGACAAAATTTTTATTCGCCTTAGCCAGTTTGCTTTTCTTA
>NZ_JARGEJ010000297.1:0-401 GCF_029211245.1 Robertmurraya sp. DFI.2.37
GTGGACAGAAGCCTCACAGCTTGTTTTCTCATTACTGCCGGTCAGGGCATAAAATAAAAAAAGCCACAGCTTTTATAGCTATGGCTTTTATATATATGATGATTACAGATTATTCAGCTTTAGGGGCTTCCTCTGTAGTTTCAGCTGCCGGTGCTGCAGGAGCTTCTGTAGCGGCTGCACTCTTCTTAGAACGACGAGTACGAGTTGCTTTCTTAGCAGTTGCAGTCTTAGCCATGTTTTCATCGTAATCTACCAATTCGATAAAGCACATTTCAGCATTATCACCCAAACGATGACCTGTTTTGATGATACGAGTATAACCACCCGGACGATCTGCTACTTTTACAGAGATTTCTTTGAACAACTCCGTTACAGCAAACTTATCTTGCAAGTTGCTAAAT
>NZ_JARGEJ010000298.1:0-399 GCF_029211245.1 Robertmurraya sp. DFI.2.37
CGTAAAGCAGTCCGTCAAACAGCGACATGTCGAACACGTCCGGCGCTTTATCGAAGTTAGCGCGTTGTTCCGGCGTTAACTCGTCGTCCATATCGATAACAGGCGTTAGGCTGACCGTTGTAGTCGTGCCGCTGCCTGACTTCGACAACTCGAACGCCACCTTGCCGAGTTTCTTTTCGAACTTCTTAATGACGGCGTGAATCGCCTGTGCCTGCGCCTTTGATACGTCGACAATAATCGGCTCGCCGCTCGTTAAGTCGAAAAAGCCCATCGCGAATCGTTGCTTGGCGCGATACTTGCCCGCTTCTTGCCCGTGGTGGTCGCTGAAATCTTCCGACAAGTCCTTGTGATATTTCCACGCTTTGTCCCACGGCGTCAAATTTTCGACCGGAAAGCCTT
>NZ_JARGEJ010000299.1:0-399 GCF_029211245.1 Robertmurraya sp. DFI.2.37
GTCACGAAGGAATTAATGGAAGCAGATGCGATTGTGATTGGAACACCAGTTTTCCAAGCCTCGATTCCATTAATTCCTTCGTGACAAACCCTGTGTCACCATCATACTCCAAATAATTTCGACCGTCACTAAATTGCAAATTATACTCCGCTAAATCGATAATTGAAAATTCAACCTCTGGATATTTTGCAGAATCTTCTTCAGAAACGTAGTTCATTGCCGTTCTCGTTTTCGATCCAACAATAGAACCAGAAATGCCTACTATTTTCATAAATTCTCCCTCCTACTTTTTCGCTGTGTATTTACGGATCGCTGGTAAAATATCTGTAGCAATAATCTCAATATTTTTTGCCAATTTATCAAATGGACTTCGGTGGAGTTCCGTTTGATAAATTGGCA
>NZ_JARGEJ010000003.1:0-163112 GCF_029211245.1 Robertmurraya sp. DFI.2.37
TATGGTTTACTATAACAATTATCGATATCAGTGGAATCTAAAAAAGATGACCCCTATCCAATATAGGAATCACCTTCTAGTTGCTTAAGCTCTTTTCTATAGTGTCCTTGACATAGGTGCCAGTTTAACTTTTGAGCTTTCTTTTTTTAATGTTAATGAAGATGACAAGCGACCCAGTGTTTAGGTCGTACTTCCCTCCATTCCGGTGTTGAACTTGCGCAAATCTCAGTAGCATGAGGGCAGCGAGTCCGGAATCTACAGCCACTTGGTGGATTGCTTGGACTTGGTAAATCTCCTTCAAGGATTATCCGTTCTCTCGTCCTCTCTTTGTCCGGATCAGGAACTGGAACAGCAGATAATAGCGCTTGAGTATATGGGTGAAGCGGTTCTGCGTAAAGAGTATCAGATTCCGCCAATTCTACTAAATTGCCAAGGTACATAACGCCAACTCGATCGCTGATATGTTTAATCATAGATAAGTCATGGGCAATAAAAAGATACGTAAGACCGCGCTCCTTTTGTAATTTTTTCATTAAGTTAACTACCTGCGCTTGGATCGATACGTCCAATGCACTAATCGGTTCATCAGCGATAATAAAATCTGGTTCTACAGCTAATGCTCTAGCGATACCAATTCTTTGACGCTGCCCTCCTGAAAATTCATGAGGATAACGAGTAGAATGATCTTTATTTAACCCTACTGTCTCTAACAGTTCAAAAACTTTTTGTTTTCTTTCTTCCTTTGTTTTAACCAGATCATGAATATCGATTCCTTCAGCAATAATATCTGCCACAGTTTTTCTTGGATTTAGAGAGGCATATGGATCTTGAAAAATCATCTGAACTTTTCGATTAAACTCCTTCATGTCAGTTCTATCTTTTTTCCCAAAAACTGAGTTATTTTGAAAAAGAACATCACCTGCAGTTGCTTCATAAAGCCTCATAATAGTTCTTCCTAGTGTAGATTTTCCGCAGCCAGATTCCCCAACGAGTCCCAATGTTTCTCCTTTATAGATCGCAAACGAGACGTCATCGACAGCTTTTAAAATATCATTCTTGCCTATTTTAAAATACTTTTTTAACTGGCGAACTTCCACTAATGTTTCTTTTGCTGCACCAGAAGTGGTCGTTTTATTTATTAAATCTGGTGAGGCTGATGTAAGGCGTCTTCTATTTAATTGTGCTGGCTTTTCGATTTTAGGAGCCTTCTTGTGAAGCAGCCATGTTGCAGCATAATGCGTTTCAGTTAACTTAAACATAGGCGGTTCACGTAAATAATCGATTTTTAAAGCAAATTCATTTCTTTCAGCAAAGGCATCCCCTTTTGGTGGATTTATTAAATCTGGTGGAGTTCCGGGAATGGCAATCAACTCCTCCTTCGATTCCATATTCGGCATGGAACCTAATAATCCCCATGTATAAGCATGCTGCGGATTATAAAATACTTCTTCAACCGTTCCCGTTTCGACAATCTTGCCTGCATACATGACTGCCACACGATCGGCAATATTTGCAACAACACCGAGATCATGAGTAATAATAATAATCGCTGTATTCATTTTTTCTTGAATTTCTCTCATTAAATCAAGAATTTGTGCTTGAATAGTGACATCCAAAGCTGTTGTAGGTTCATCGGCAATCAACACCTTCGGATTTGATGCTAAAGCGATGGCAATCACAACCCGTTGTCTCATTCCTCCAGAGAACTGATGGGGATATTGCTTTACCCTTGCTTCAGCATTTGGAATCCCTACAAGCTTTAACAATTCAATTGCTCTATGAAAAGCCTGTTCTTTATTTAGTTTTTGATGTGTTATAACACTTTCCATGATTTGTTTCCCAATCGTCATAGTAGGGTTTAAAGCGGTCATTGGATCTTGAAAAATCATCGCAATTTCAGAACCTCTGATCTTTTCCATTTGTTTTTCTGTGTAATTGATAATATTTGCACCATCAAATAAGATCTCCCCCTCTTCAATAATCGCTGAATTGCTAGGGAAAAGTTTCATAATACTTTTAGAAGTGACCGATTTCCCTGAGCCAGACTCTCCAACGATCGCTAATGTTTCCCCTTTCTTTAAGAATAAATTTACCCCTCTAACAGCTTGAACTTTTCCAGCATACGTTTTAAATGAAACATGAAGATTATTGACTTCAAGTAATGTATCCAATTTAATTCACTTCCTTTGCACCACTTGCTCTTATTTTCTAATAAGAATGTCTTTACCGACGTTTAGCATTTAGCTAATTCTTATATAACTGCCTTTTGATTTTTTTCAAGCTTAAAATCTGCCTCAATCCGACCGATTTTCTCTTTACGAGCATTTAAAACAGGTGTTTCTCTATATTGATCCAGCTTTTGATACAATGGTTCGTCACCGATGCCTAATTGCTTCAGCACCTCCATTGCGGCAACGCTTGCTGCTCGGCCATTACCATCCTCAATTTTTATCGCAATCCCCAATCCGCTTTCTACATCTCCGATACATTGAATCCCCTCTGCTCCTGCCTTTGCTACTAATCTATTCTTAAAAACGTTCATCAAATCTGTATCAAATCTATTTGTTCCACCAACCATTTCAGGATGTAGCATCATAGCATTGCGAATTCTCTCTAAATGAGTGGCCGTGTCCGTGAATTCCCAAGTAAGTGGAGCAGCTAAACGAGCAAAACCTAATGCAATATTCCTTAAAGGAAGACGATGGACGGGTACGCCGCATCCATCTACACTTATACCAATTTCGCTTTTTCGAACACTGCATACGTGTTCTATTACATCTAGTATTCGCTGTTGATGAGGGTGAGTTAGCTCACGATAACTTTGAACTTCTTCCTTCATATGAACAACTGCGGTTAACATTCCTGAGTGCTTTCCTGAACAATTGCTATATAGCGGCGTTAATGTACCGCCATCACGAATTAATTTGTTATAGCTTTCAATATCCCGTGGAATATGGCTACCGCATTGAAGTGCTTCCTCTGTCAATTGAATTCTCTCTAAAATACTTGTAACTCTTTCTCTATGAAATTCTTCTCCGCTATGTGAAGCGCAAATTAGAGAAAGATCCTTTTCTTCAAATTGATATGCGTCAGCAGCTCCTGTTTCCACAACGGGGACAGCTTGAAATGGTTTCATTGATGAGCGTGGGAATACAACTCTGAATGGATCTCCATAAGAATAGACGATTTCTCCGTTTATATTTACAACTGCAACATGAATTGCATGAGTACTTTCTAAATATTTGCCCCGATAAACTTTGATTGAATGATTCATGATAATCCCTCTTTTATTATGTTTATTTTCTCATTTTCG
Organism: Robertmurraya sp. DFI.2.37; assembly: GCF_029211245.1. NCBI lineage: Bacteria > Bacillati > Bacillota > Bacilli > Caryophanales > Bacillaceae > Robertmurraya > Robertmurraya sp. DFI.2.37. The sequence continues at coordinate 3,314 of NZ_JARGEJ010000003.1, forward strand.
GATCTAAAGCATCTCTTAATCCGTCTGCTAGAATATTAAAAGCCACCATAATAGCCACAATCACGATAGCTGGATAGAGCATTAAATAAAAATGATTTCGCATTCCTTGAAAGCCATCATTGATTAGTACACCCAATGACGCTAGTGGCTCCTGCAAACCAAGGCCAATAAAACTTAAAAAAGCCTCCATAAAAATCGCCGATGGTATCGTGAACATCATGTTAATAACAATTAACCCCATTGTATTAGGAATAAGATGATGAAGAATTAGGCGCCGATTTGAAGAGCCAAGTGATTTAGAAGCTAACACAAACTCTTGGTTTTTTAATTTAAAAATTTGCGCCCTGACTAACCTCGCCATATTAACCCAGCCTGTAATGACCATAGCAAGAGTAATCGTCAAAATTCCTGGCTTCATTAGCATAATCAACAATATAACAATGATGAGATTAGGAATTCCAACCAATATTTCGATGAAACGCTGAAGAATGTTGTCAACTTTTCCCCCTTTTAACGCTGAAATGGCTCCAATCGTTACCCCAATTAATAAATCAAGAAATGCTGCTAATACAGCAATATATAAAGAAATTCTTGTTCCTTCCCAAATCCTCGTCCATTGATCACGTCCAAATTTGTCCGTCCCTAACCAATGCTCTCCGCTTGGTGGCTGGTAAGCTGCCCCGTAATCTGTTTCGTAATATTTATACTCGTTCATGACAGGGCCGAAAATCGCTAGCAATAAAATGAGTAGCAACACTATTAAACTGCATAGAGCGCCCTTATTTTTCTTAAGGCGATTCCAGCTGTCTCGCAATGCTGACATGGGAGGACGCTGTATTTTCTCACTCTGTTCGACCTTTCTCCCTGCAATTTCAAATAAGTCGTCTGTTAATTCTTCTAACACCGGCTCTGTATTTTTCATTTCACTCACTCCTTTGCCCTGATATACGAATTCTTGGATCGATTATTCCGTACAAGAGATCAATAATAAGCATAGTAAGGACAAAAAAAGCGCTGTAGAAAAGAGTTAAGCCCATAATTGTTGTATAGTCATTTACTTTAATTGAATCAACGAACAAACTTCCGATTCCTGGAACGCTAAATATATTCTCAATCACTAGTGAGCCTGTTAATAAGCTCACGACAATCGGCCCTAAAATGGTCACTAAAGGAATAAGCACGTTTCTAATTCCATGTTTATAAATGACTTTAAATTGAGAAACACCTTTTGCCTTTGCTGTTAACATATAATCTTGTTGTAATACTTCTAGCATTTCGTTCCTCGTAAACCTTGCTATTAAAGCAATGACCATTAGAGATAACGTAATGGTTGGCATAATTGAACTGGAGTAGGATTCCCAGAAAGCAACTGGGAGAAGTCCTAATTTTAAACCAACATAGTATTGTAGGAGGGCTGCAAAAACGAAGTTTGGAATCGAAACACCCAATACAGCAACTAACATTGTGGAAAAATCCCACATGGTATTATGTCTAAATGCAGCGATAATTCCTAAAATGATTCCAATCGTAAATCCTAAGATGACGGCTTGAACACCTAGAAGTGCCGACGGACCAATCCTCCCGATAATAAGCGAACTTACATCCTGTCCCTTAAAATAATAGGATTCTCCAAGATCTCCTTGAAAAAGTGTTTTCATGTAAAGAAAATATTGCTGTGATACAGGTTTATCGAGTCCATATCTAGCGTAAAATTCCAGCCGTTGTTCGTCAGACAAAGTAGACAATTTTTCCTCATCGAAGGGAGAACCTGGCATTTGCTTCATTAAGAAAAAGGTCGCAGTTGCGATAATAAATAACGTAATAACAATATTGACAAGTCTCATAAATAAATATTTATTCACATTTAACACCTCCAGCTTCTGAGGAATTGGTCATATAGAAGATTATTAATGCTCCCCGCATAAGGAGCTTTATCCAGCAAGGAGAGAAGGCCAATTCTCTCCTTGCTTCAGACGATCGCTATTCTTTCGTAGCCCACTTTAAATCGGGTGAAGCTCCATATGGATGTGTGACAATCCCCTTTACATTTTGTTTCTGTAGGAAAGAGAGACCGTCAAAATAAAGCGGACCTACCGAACCATCTTCGAGAATTAATTTTTCGGCATCCAGCAAATACTGAATCCGCACTTTCTCATCCGCTTCAGTTTTTGCTGCATTGACTAACTCATCATATTGAGAATTAATAAAATTTCCACGGAAGTCAGTGTTAGAAGGGGCTTCCCACAAATCCAAGTATGTCATCGCATCGTTAAAGTCGGCTCCCCAACGGTTGACAGCCATTTGATAATCACCGGCTCTCATTGTGTCAAGACGACCACTGTAAGGCTGTGTAACAAGATTAATATCGACTCCTAAATTCTTTTTATATTCACTTTGCAGGAAGGTACCTGTATCTTTTGAGACCGTATCATCTGCCGTAAGTAATTCGATTTGAGGAGTTGACCCTAATTCTTCAACACCCTTTGCCCAATACTCTTTCGCCTTTTCAATATCAGGCTTAATAACATCTCCTTGAAGTTCTCTGAATGATTGGCCATCAACGCCTGCCATTTCAACTGCAACTAATCCATAGGCTGGTTCAGAACCATTATTTAAAATGACATCTGTTAAAATTTGCGGGTCGTATGCTAACTGAAGCGCTTTACGAATATTATCATTGTTGAAAGGTTCCTTAGCTTCATTAAACTGAATGAAATATGTTCTAAATTCAGTTTCAGTTTGAAACTCTGGACTATCTTTGTACGTATCGACATCAGCAGAAGCTAAGTAAACCTTATCTAAATCACCGGCTTCGTATAAATTTAAAGCAGTACTTGTTTCTTTAATCACTTTCATACTTACTTTTTCAATCGCAACATTATCTTTGTCCCAGTATTCAGGATTCTTTTCCATTTCAACACCTTGTGCTTGGTTATAAGAAGTTAACACGTATGGACCATTGTATAAAATCGCATCATACGTTAAGGCAAACTTATCCCCTTTTTCTTCAACAAACTTCTCATTTAATGGAAAATAAGTAACAAATGCTGTCAAATCTACAAAAAAAGGTGTCGGTTGAACAAGTTCAACAATTAGTGTTTTCTCATCAACTACTTCAATCGAAACGGAGTCAGCCTCTGCTTCACCTGCTGCATATGCAGCTCCGCCTTTAATATAATCCGTTAAAATTGTTGCATAAGAACCTGCGGTGTCTGGATGCATTGCTCGAAGCCAAGAATATTTGAAATCATTGGCTGTAATCGGTTCTCCATTACTCCACTTAATTCCTTCTTTTAACTTAAAGGTGTAAGTCAATCCATCCTCTGACTTTTCATAGCTTTCCGCCATTGCTGGTTGCGGTTCATTATTTTCATCTAAGCGATAAAGTCCTTCCATTACATTGTTTAATATGCCGAAAGAAATCCCATCTGTTGTTTTCACTTGATTTAAATCAGGGATGTCATTATCTAAGCTTAATCTTAAAGTATTATCTGCTGAACGAGCTCCATCGTCATTTGTCGTACCTTCATTTGTTTGCTCTGAAGGTTCTGTAGAACTCCCACTAAAATTACATCCGCTTAACAAAACAACCGCAATAAAAAAAATCAGAACCAACCTTCCACGCCATTTTCTTCTCATTATCTCAACCTCCGTGTATTTTTTGACAATTAATTCAATTGCAAGTATTGTGCCATTTTTACAAAAATATTATTTTTTTGTAAAAAACGAATTGGTTTACCCGACCGATTTAATTCAATCAAAAACGCTTGCAACATAACTTTTTAGAAAGATGAACTTTATTTTGATTACAAATATTTCACTGAACAACTGGTTTCCTTTATAAAAGTTAAAAAGTTAGAAAATTCTATAAACATCCTAATTATATGGGTGTCCTATTTACCCTATTAATCTTTAACAATATGCGTAATTGGTTAGAATTAAAGCCAAACCGATTTAAATAGCGACATTTTTCTCCTATTCATTTTTTTCGAGGGATTATCTTTCCAGCTTCCGAAGATTCCACAATTATTCGCTCGACAGCACAGTGGAAGCTAAAAATTCTGTTGCTTTCAAGTTTTGGTATATATCTTGCATGCCTTATTCATTGAAGGAGGGATCTTTTTGAACTGGAATAAAGAAGTTGAAGAAAATAAAGAGCTGCTACTTAATGATTTATCAAAACTATTATCTATTAAAAGCATTAAAGATATTTCATCAAAATCGGATGCAGCTCCGATGGGAGAAAATATTAAGAAGGCGTTAGATTTCATGCTGCGAACGGCAGAAAAGGATGGATTTAGAACGAAAAATATCGATGGCTACGTAGGGTATGCCGAGATCGGACCTGAAAATGCTCTCCATTATATTGCTGTCCTCTGCCATCTTGATGTCGTCCCTGCAACGGGAAATTGGACTTCAGATCCATTTTTACCGAGTGTTCGAGAAGGAAGGCTATTTGCAAGAGGTGCTATCGATGATAAAGGGCCAACTATGGCAGCTTATTATGCCCTGAAAATAATTAAAGACAGTCAGTTAGCATTAAAGCATCGTGTTAGAATTATTTTTGGTACTGATGAGGAAAGCGGAATGTCATGTATGAAGAAGTATGTGAAAGTCGAACCGCCTGCATTAACCGGATTTGCCCCAGATGCTGAGTTCCCTCTTATTCACGCAGAGAAAGGACAAATCAATGTCATTTTGCGATTAAAGGCCGCAGCTCAGCCAATTGGAAAATATCAATTATGTTCTTTTTATTCCGGAGAGAAGGGCAATATGGTTCCAGATCATGCAGAGGCAATTATTGAAGGAGAACATTTACGCCAAGTAGCAGACGCCTTTTCTCTATATTGCCGACTAGAAAAAATAGAATCTACTATTGAACAGACTGAACAAATCCTGCAATTAATTGTAAAAGGGAAGTCAGCTCATGGGATGGAACCTGACAAAGGAATTAACGCGGCTACAAAGCTTGCTGTTTTTTTAGCAAGATTCCTTCCGGAACAACCATTTATTCGCTTTGTTTCAGAGCGGCTTGCGGATGATCCACTTGGGGAAAAGCTTGGTATTGCTTTTTGTGATCGTATCACAGGAACGCTTACTGTCAATGCTGGAATCTTTCGTTACAAAGCGATGAATGAAGCTACCCTATCCTTAAACATTCGCTGTCCAGTAGAAACACCTTATTTACGAACAATCGAAGGAATTACTGAAGCCATTAAAGAATATGGGTTGGAGATTGAAGAAGTGCGAGAGAAAAAACCCCATTATGTCAGTGAGGATGAACCAGTTATAAAAATACTTCAGGAAGCATACGAACAGGAAACTGGTGAACAAGCTAAACTTCTTACTACCGGCGGAGCTACTTACGCACGATTTATCGACAATGGGGTTGCATATGGAGCTGTTTTTCCTGGAAAAGAAAATACTGCTCATCAAATTGATGAATATATTGAGATCAATGATTTGTTTAAAGCAACTACCATTTATGCGAAAGCAATCTATCAATTAGCTAATATATAAGAACGCACAAGCGAACTCCCCAAAACTAACTAATATCTGGGTAAGTTCGCTTGTTAGCGATAATTAGCTTGCTTCAATTTTTTAAGTACTTGTTTATAGATGCATTTCAAATCCCTCAAGAAACATTTTGCCCTTATCTGTTATTCGACTTCCACCTCGTCCTCTTTGTGTCAAAGTCAAGCCTTTTTCATGTAAAAGCTTCAAACGATAACGTAATTGCTGTTCTGAAAACGAATAGCCACGTTCTAATAAATAATTAAGCAAGGAAAAACGGCCTGCCGAAATCACATGAGCCTGATTTAAATATTGCAAAATCATGACTGTCTCTTGAAAAAAACCTTTTTCTAATAAATCTTCTTTTAATTTTTCTAACTCCTTTCTTGGTTCCTCAACTTGAACAATATCTACATCGTTGATTGGGAGATCCTCTTTATAAACTTTATCTCCACTTATATGTGCTACATATTCAACAACATTGCGAAGCTCGCGAACATTCCCTGGCCAATAATAATCTTCACAATACCTTAATGCTTCCTTCGTAAAAACAAACGGTTCCCTTCCAAGTTTTTCTTGAAATTCTTTTGAAAATAAATTAATTAAAAGCGAAATATCTTTCTTCCTCTCCCGAAGAGGTAAGAGTTTCAATGGCAAAACATTAAGTCGATAATAAAGATCTTCGCGAAATGTTCCTTCTTCGATCAAATTTTTTAAATTTTTATTGGTTGCGGCTATCACTCTCACATCAAGAGGAATAATGGTATCACCACCGACTCTCATAATCTGCCTTTCTTGCAGAACTCTTAACAAACGGTTTTGAATAACAGGTGCAGCATCTCCTATTTCATCTAAAAAAATACTGCCAAGATGCGCTTGCTCGAACAAGCCAATATGACCCCTTTTACGTGCTCCAGTAAAAGATCCCGGTTCATAACCAAATAATTCACTTTCCATTAAACTCTCAGAAATGGCAGCGAAATTGACGCCGACGAACGGCTCATACCTCCTTGGAGAAGCCTTATGGATAGCCTGTGCTAGCACCTCTTTTCCTGTGCCTGTTTCACCTAATATTAGAATCGTTGAATCGCTTTTCGCAAGTCTCCCGGCAACCTTTAACATCTCTAAGACAGGGAGACTTGCTGTTTTTATATCATCAAAGCGGTATCTTGCCATACTATTTTTCTGCTTTGCCTTAAACCTAAAATCATGTTCGATCTTTTGATAATCCTTCGCTTCGCGGAAAATAATAAGGGTTGAATAGACTTGATCATCAACCATGATTCTCTTTTTCCTCATATAAAAGGTAATATCGTTGATCTCGACAAAATTTTCTTGTCCAACAGAAAGATTCTTTATTGCCTGATAATAACAAGACGGGATTATATTAATATTTTGCTTTTGAACTTGTGAAGATAATTTTAAATAATCGATTGCCGCCTTATTTAAAACTTCAATTTCATTTTCATTGTTATAAACCAATACAGCATCATCGATATTTTGGACGATGCTGTCAAGACTGCGCTGAAGAATGGTTGAACGGAAAATTTCGTTACTTAATTCTTTAGAAAAATGGATAACGGATTGCATAAACCTCGCTGATAAATGTGCCTTCGCAGAAAAAGGTGAGATTTGAAAAAAATTAAATATTTCAATTAACGTTGATATATCAATTAATCTGCTTCCAATATTAATCGTTTTTGATACAGTTTCAGGGACAAATTGCGGTTCTCCTGGCGTGATGGCAATCGCAATACTTGACTCAGGGCGTTTTTGCGGATAATACGGGATTAGATCGAGCTCAATTCCCGTTTCTTCTAGGATGCTGATCGTTTCTTCGGCTGACTGTCTCAGATCACTTACTAAATAGGCTTGCGTCCCTTTAGGTATTTCGAGGATTTCTCGTAAATTCGCATAATTAATTGTTCTTGTTGTAATAATATACGGAGTATTTTCATCTAAGTAAGGTTTTACCATCGTATAGACAATTGAACTTGAAACTAGCACTAATGAATTTCTTTTAATAATGGAAGCTTCTAATTGTTCCACAGTTACTCCTTCAAATTCAAAATGCTCCATTAAACCAATTTCATTTAATTGATTTAAGAGAGTATGTAATGTGTTTTTCATATAAGAAACAACAAGTATCCTTTTCTTCTCTGCCAAACAAATCACCCCGATCTTAACCAAGCATTCACGAAAATATAAACAACAGACTTATAAACGAGAAAGTATATATTTGTATTATAAAATGATCGTTTCTATCGGTCTATCACACTTTTTTGTCACCTACCAGGGGTGTTCAAAGTTATTTTTCCACCTCCTTCGTTTGAAGCTGCTTACATTATTTCTCGACATTTCCACCCTGTCGCGATCCAGGTGAGCTAGCCACTTCAAAACAATAATGATTAATATTTTTCTTCGCGGATGTATCAAAGCAGCTTTTTTATCCCCCCAGATCATAAGAAGGTGTCTATTCAATAAACGGTATTGCCATTACTGGATATGTATATTGAAAGGAAGGCTCTATAAATTATTGGGGTTAACAAATTGTACCAGATGATTTCAGCAGCGAATTCAATCAATTAAAAAGACAGGAAATTTATTATCTATTTCCTGTCTCTACCCATTCAAACTGATGATGGCCATTACACTTCTTGCAATTGCCGTTCTTCAATTGTTACTTTTATTTCTTGCGTTCCCTTCTTTTCCAATAAGCCAAGCGTTGCGGATGTAGACGTGTGTATCGCTTGCAACAATGCCCGATCCTCCACAAGTGACTTTCCATATGATGGAATCATTTCTTTAATTTTTTCGTTCCATTTATCTTTATAATCAGGAAAGCATTTATCAATAACCTCGAGCATAACATGAACTGCTGTCGAAGCACCTGGTGAGGCACCTAGCAATGCCGCAATCGAACCGTCTTCGGCGTTGATCACTTCTGTTCCAAATTGCAAAGTTCCTTTACCGCCTGCCTCGGTATCCTTAATTACTTGTACTCGCTGGCCAGCAACGATTAAGTCCCAATCCTCTGATTTGGCAGTTGGGATGAATTCACGAAGTTCTTCCATTCGCTGTTCCTTTGATAACAGTACCTGTTGAATTAAATACTTCGTTAATGGGATTTCTTTTACCCCTGCTGCAAGCATGGTCAGCAAATTATGGGTTTTGATTGAGGTGATTAAATCCAACATTGAACCTGTTTTAAGAAATTTCGGCGAAAACCCTGCAAACGGCCCAAACAATAATGATTTTTTATTGTTAATGAACCGCGTATCAAGATGAGGAACAGACATCGGTGGCGCTCCTACCTTTGCTTTGCCATAAACCTTTGCATGATGCCTTTCAACTACTTCCGGATTATTACAAACCATAAATAATCCGCTTACAGGAAAACCGCCAATATGCTTTCCTTCAGGAATACCTGATTTTTGTAGTAGGTGAAGGCTGCCTCCCCCACCACCGATAAAGACAAACTTTGCTGTATGCCTTTCTATCATGCCGTTTTCTTCATTTTTTACTTTTAATTCCCATCTCCCATCATCCGTACGATTAATATCTTTAACACTATGATTATAGTTAATCTGTACATTTTGTTTCTTTAAATGTTGAAACAGCATCCGAGTTAAAGCCCCAAAGTTTACGTCCGTACCTGAATCAATTTTTGTTGCTGCTATTGGGATATTTAATTCGCGTTCTTCCATAATGAGCGGTATCCATTCTTTTAACTTTTTTGGATCGTTGGAAAATTCCATTCCTTGAAAAAACGGATGGTTTGATAGCGCTTCAAAACGTTTTTGTAAAAAAGAAACATTTTCTTCGCCTTGCACAAGGCTCATATGGGGCAGCGCCCGAATGAAATCTTGTGGATTTTTGATCATGCCTTTCTCAACAAGGTATGACCAAAACTGCATAGAAACTCGAAACTGTTCATTAATATTAATCGCTTTGCTAATATCAATGGTTCCATCTGGCTTTTCAACTGTGTAGTTTAATTCACAAAGTGCAGCATGACCAGTCCCAGCATTATTCCACTCGTTAGAACTTTCCTCTCCAGCAGATGCAAGCTTTTCAAACACTGTAATGTTCCAATCTGGTGCTAATTCTTTTAAAATCGTTCCGAGCGTAGCACTCATAATTCCAGCACCAATTAAGATAATCTCTGTTCTTGTTTCCCCGTAGCTCATGTTTATCGGACTCCTATAATTCGCAGAATGATAAGCACAGTACTTAGACTTACCTCGACTCTGGATTAATTATTATTTAATGATAGTTTATCAGAATTTTTGATAGATTAAAATATTTATTTACTATAAGTATAAGTAAAACCTTATAATACTTGATAATTCATAAAAATTGAAGCCTGAAATTAAAGCGTTTACATTTTTCGCTTTGAAATTTTACAATTGCTTAATAAAAAGTGAGGATCGATTTATTTGCCTAGAAAAATATCAATCATTAAAAGCAATTTTTCTTGCGGAAGTATGATTCCTAATGAAAAAGTCGATAATGTTGATGTCTCTCTACCTTACAAATATTGAACGCAACAATTAGTCGTTATTTAAGGTTTACCCTAAACGGACTTTGCGTTTACCAAACTGTTCAAAACAGCAGCTTGTCTTTAGAGCGACTATAGCCAAATATACATTATGTAATGTCTGGTTATAATTCCTTTTATTAAATTTCAATACCATATGAGGAGGAAAATGAAGGATGTCATTAATCGGAAAAGAAGTATTACCATTCACAGCCCAAGCGTATCATAACGGAGATTTTATCACCGTTAGTGAAGAAAATTTCAAAGGAAAATGGAGTGTTGTTTGTTTTTATCCAGCAGATTTCACATTTGTTTGCCCAACTGAGCTTGAAGATCTGCAAAATGAATATGCTACATTAAAGGAGCTTGGAGTTGAAGTATACTCTGTTTCTACAGATACTCATTTCACACATAAAGCTTGGCATGATCATTCAGAAGCGATCGGCAAAATCGAGTACATCATGATTGGGGATCCGTCACAAAAAATCTCACGTAACTTTGAAGTTTTAGATGAAGAAGCAGGACTTGCTCAACGCGGTACTTTCATTATCGACCCAGACGGCATTGTGCAAACAGTGGAAATTAATGCTGACGGCATTGGACGCGATGCAAGTACACTTGTGAACAAAATTAAAGCGGCGCAATATGTGCGCAACAACCCAGGCGAGGTTTGCCCGGCAAAATGGCAAGAAGGCGGAGAAACACTGAAGCCAAGTCTTGATCTCGTAGGGAAAATTTAAGGAGTAATCCCTATGTTATTAGAAGCAGAAATTAAAGCACAATTAGCCCACTATCTTCAGATGATGGAGGGTGACATTCTTCTTAAAGTGAGTGCTGGAGACGACCAAGTCTCCCGCGATATGCTTGCTTTAGTCGATGAAGTATCATCAATGTCTTCCCACATTAAAGTAGAAAAGGCAACTTTAAACAGAACACCTAGCTTCAGTGTGAATCGCATCGGGGAGGATACAGGCATTACATTTGCCGGAGTTCCCCTTGGACATGAATTCACTTCATTCGTTCTCGCTCTTCTTCAAGTAAGTGGACGTGCTCCAAAAGTCGATCCGAAAGTCATCGAGCAAGTGCAGAAGATTAAAGGGGAGTATTACTTTGAATCCTATATAAGCTTGACTTGCCATAACTGTCCTGATGTTGTTCAGGCTCTTAACGTGATGAGCATTCTCCATCCTGGGATCAGTCATACTATGATTGACGGTGCTGCTTTTAAAGAAGAAGTAGAGAAAAAAGATATTATGGCTGTACCTACGGTATTCCTTAATGGAGAACCGTTTGGGAGCGGGCGTATGACCCTTGAAGAAATCCTGGCTAAAATAGGCAGTGGTCCAGATGCTTCAGAACTTGCTGATAAGGAACCATACGATGTCCTTGTCGTTGGAGGCGGACCTGCTGGTGCTAGTGCGGCTGTCTATGCAGCACGCAAAGGGATTCGTACGGGGATGGTCGCTGAGCGTTTCGGCGGTCAAATTATGGATACACTCGGAATTGAAAACTTCATTAGCGTTAAGTACACAGAGGGTCCGAAGCTTGCAGCAAGCCTTGAGGAGCATGTAAAACAGTATGAGAATATTGATGTGATGAACCTCCAGCGTGCAAAGCGTTTAGAGAAAAAGGATTTAGTTGAGATTGAACTTGAAAATGGCGCCGTGTTAAAAGGGAAAACGGTGATTCTTTCAACAGGAGCGCGCTGGCGTAATGTGGGTGTCCCAGGCGAATTAGAGTTCAAAAATAAAGGGGTAGCCTACTGTCCTCACTGTGATGGTCCATTATTCGAAGGAAAACGTGTAGCCGTTATCGGTGGTGGGAATTCTGGAATTGAAGCGGCCATTGATTTGGCTGGCATTGTGAAGCATGTCACGTGATTGAATTTGCGCCAGAACTAAAAGCAGACTCCGTCCTTCAAGAACGTTTAAGCAGTTTAGCAAACGTAACGGTGATCAAGAACGCTCAAACGACTGAAATTACAGGTACTGACAAAGTAAATGGGATTTCGTATAAGGAGCGGGCAACAGAAGAAATTCACCATATTGAATTAGAAGGAGTCTTCGTTCAAATTGGTCTTGTTCCAAATACAGAATGGTTGGCTGATACCGTTGAACGTACACGTATGGGTGAAATTGTTGTAGATAAGCATGGTGCTACAAACATTCCTGGCGTCTTTGCAGCAGGAGACTGTACCGATAGTACTTATAAACAAATCATCATTTCCATGGGTTCAGGTGCAACAGCCGCTTTAGGTGCCTTTGATTATTTAATTCGTAACTAATAGGATGAAGAGGACTAATGTCTCCCTTGATATTAAAAAGACCCTGTCTTAACGACAGGGTCACTTATAGAATGCTGGGCCTATTATTAATAAACATCCTTCCATTCTGCGATATTTTCTTGATCAAACTTAAATGGATCTCCAAGCATGATTTGCGTTCCTTCTCAAATCTTCTACAACCTCAAGAGAACCAAGCTTCAGATGCTCGCCCTGATGAACTGAACCTAGATTTCCCTTCATTGCTGTTTACAAGCAGGAAAGTAAATGAATTGAAATGATGTCAAAAGAAATAAAAAATATAGCAACAAGTGTCTACATAGTCAAGATTTTTTTAAAAGTAATCGAGTATTTGTTAAATCCAGATGCAAGTTAATGCGTTCTATCCACCATATTACTTAACAGGACTTTAAATATAGTACATTCTGCACTATTCTCTCTTTTCTTTCATGATTCCCCTTCCATAACTAGTACTATTTTAATATACTATGTGTAACATGATATAATACTGGAGGTTTACTAAGCTTGTGAAAGGAGAGATACGATGGAGTTTTTACCTTTTGGAGAATCTCTGAGAAATATACGCAAAAGAGCCGGTTTTAGTCAAAAGGAACTAGCTTCTGGCATATGCTCTCAGGCCCAAATTAGTAAAATTGAAAAAAATCTTGAAATTCCTTCAGCACTGATTTTAAATGAAATTTCTAAAAAACTCGGTGTTGATATGAACTACTTTTTTGAAATCCAACAATCGCATACGATTGAATTTATAAAAGAGTTCAAAAGTAAAGTGTGGAATTTAAAAAGACAAAAAAAATACGCAGAGCTGCAAAAACTAATCTTAAAAACAAAAAAACATCCCCTTTTTCAAGATGGAGAAAATCTAAAATTTCTAATTTGGCATGAAGCGATCTGTCTTCATTACGTACAAAATAAATCCTCCGAAGCGGTTGACCTATTAAAAAAAGGACTCCAAATTAACCCTTACGAAAAAGAAGAATTTTTTAAAGAGATTGATATACAGATTATCAATAGCCTGGCCGTTTTACAAAAAGAATTAAAGATGTTTGAAGAATCAGAAGCTAATTTCCAAAAAGCTTCTGAACTTCTAAAGCAAATTCCGCAGTTAACGGATAATACAATTGAGTTAAGAAGATTGTTCGGGTTATCACAGCTATATACAGATACCGATAGGTTTGAGGAATCTCTCACTGCTTGTATAGCTGGAATTAAGCTTTGTAATGAATTAGAGACCCTTTATTTATTAGGGCATTTCCAATATCAATTGGGAGAAAACTATGCTAAGCTTGGCAAAATATCTGAAGCGAAGAAAGCTTTTAATAAAGCATGTCTGATTTTCCAACTCCAAGACAACCCGTTTTATGTTAAGCTAGTTAAAGAAAATGAAGCTGAACTAATAGGGGAAAATCATTAGTTTTTTGAAGTAAGAGGTGTAGATTTGAAAATGTTTAGTCTTGGTCAAGCAATACGGGAACTTAGACAAAAAATGGGATTAAGCCAAAAAGAGCTGGCTTCTGGTATCTGTAATCAAGCCCAGATTTCAAATATTGAAAAAAATAATTATATCCCATCGGCAATGCTGCTAAATCAAATCTCCACTAAGTTAGGCGTGGATATGAATTATTTTTTTGAAATGCAAGAATCCTACAAAATTGAGTATATTAGCAATAGTAAGAAATATATTCGTCAACTCGTACGAAATAGAGATTATGAAAATTTATATTTCACAGTCCTTTCTGAAAAAAAGCATCCATACTATCAAGAGAAAGATAACTTACAATTTATTTTGTGGCATGAAGCCATTTGCATTCATTATGTGAAAAAAAATTCAAAGTTAGCCTTTGAGATGTTGGATGAGGCTCTGCACATAACCAATAACAAACGCTACTATACAGAACAAGAAATCGAAATTCTTAACAGTATTGCCGTAATCAAACGAGAAACTGGTTTCTTTGAAGAGTCCGAACAACTGTTTCGGGAAGCGCTAAAAAAACTGCGTGAAGTTCCTAAATTAACCAATCATTCAATTGAGCTTAAACTGCTATTTGGGTTAGCCCAATTGCTTACTGATATTGAGAATTTTAAAGAGTCATTACACTATTGTGAAAAGGGAATAAAGATTTGCAATCAGGCTGAAATTTTATCCATATTAGGTGAGTTCCTTTATCAACGCGGGGAAAACCTTGCAAGATTAGGAAATTGCGAAGAAGCTCGAAAATCATTTGAGCAATCAATCCATATATTCGAAATTCAAAATAATACTTTATTATTAGATTGCGTTAAAGAAAATCAGGCTGCACTACTAGGGGAATAAAAGTACAAGATTTCCTCCGAGAATGCAAAGGAGCTTTCCCTCGTGCTAATCGAAAGGCAATGGTCAAAAAGGATAGACAAAAGAGGTAGTAACTCCTCCATGTCTATCCTTTTTATTAGGACTATTCACTTTTCACAAAGCTTCCCGTATTCATCCATTCGAATTGACGATGTCTAATCTGATACAAAATCATCGGATCATAAAATTTTTCCGGATTCGATTTGAAGGTTTGCAATTCCTTTTCATACAGTTCTTTATCTTTCTCTAACTGCTCAACCGTATTTTGTAAATCGTTGATTGGATTGCTAAAAAACATGGAAATATCACGATCTAAAGAACGCTCAAAAATATCAAGTTGCTGCAAAAATCTTTTTGTAATCAATTTTGTTACTTCAGTGAAATCTTCATGTTCAATATGTTTTTTGTACTGTCCTGCTAAAAATCCTTTATTTTGGGATAAACCACCTAATAGTTTCCCTGCACTCTTTAGTAAAAATTGGGTTGGGCTAAACCGTAAAAAGAAATTCTCTTTTTCATAAGAGATGAAACTAGTCATCCGTTCCATGTCACGCTTCCAATCATTAAGGACTTGAAAATCACATTCCATCTGCAATCGTTCTTCCCCTAATAATTGGTTCAACCCGTCTGACATCTCATCCAAAAATTTCTTGCTTTCAATAAATTCTAATTCCGATTTCTTTACCCATCCTTGAAACTTCTTCTGGAACAATGGCTGTACTGTTTCGTATAAATATTGCTGAACTCGATCATTCATGGCCTCATTGATCTCAACATGTATGTTTTTGAAATCACTATTTTCAGTCACCAAGTCAGAGCAACTCTTTAAAATTTCTGGGATCTTTGACTCAATACTTTCTTTAATATCCTCTTTATTAAGCGCAAATGATTTCTTAATAACCTTGTTCTTTGCAAATTTCAAATCATCTAGCTGATGGACTGCCCCGTTTAATTTTGAGAGGATTTCCTTATGCCAATTAATATTGGTTTGAAGCTGCTTCTTCTGCTCTTCTTTCTTTTCTAATAAAAGATCCAACAACTTTCTAATTAATTGTAACAATACTTCATAACGTCCCACTTCGTTAAATTCTTGCAAAAACAATTTAACATCATCATCATTTTTGATTTTGATTGTTTCTCCATCCCATTTAAGGAGTTCGGACATATTAATCGCTTCATCCTCACCCCAATTAATAATATCAAATAAAAGCTGTATACTCTCTTCCATAGACCTTATTGAAACAGGTTCACGACTTATGAAAGCTTCTGCATTTTCAACTAATCTCCTATCCAACGTTGTTGGAAAATAATCATTCCATGCTAAGATCCCGCCATTTACTAGCGGAGCATCTTCTATCTCAACAACTCTTGCCCAATTTTTAAATAAATCTGGGATAAGATTTTCGATATCTTTAATTAAAAACTTACCATTTATTAAAGTAAAGAATACCTCACGGAAGAGCTTCTTCGTTTCCTGCCAGCGCTCCTCTTCACCGACTTCCATTTCGTTAAACATTTCGTTCAAACTTTGCACCCAATTTAAAAGCTTACCATCTTCCTCGTTTCTCTTCCATAAAGAGGAAAGTAATTGTTCAAAATGCGCTTGGCTAAATTCCTTTAAAAGCATTAAGCTTTCTTTAAAATATTCAGGTGGTAATTCTTTTGTATGCCCTTCTACTACATAGGACTTTAAGACTGAAAACCACTGAACTGACTTTAATCTTTTTCCTTCTTGAACAGCTAACTCAACTGCACTTTTCCAATCTTGATTTTCCTCATAAAATCTTCGTGCTGTTTCCGTTACTTTCGGATAATCTGGATTAATCGAAACGACCCATTTTATAATATGATCGGCCTTCTCTAAATTACCAAGTTTTGTATATAAGGAAAATAAGCGCAAACCTATTTCGGAATTTAAGACAAGAGACTCTGTCACAATCGATGTATAAAGCTTTTCACCTTCTGAATAATAGCCTAATTGAACGTATGCATCCGCCATATTCTTTTTCGCCCATGAGTTCAATTCGTTATTCACATATTCCCATTTATAAATTGCAGCCTCAAAATCCTTATAATGATAATAAAGCTCACCTTGTGCATAGCGGATATTCGATAGGTCTGCCTCATCTTTGCTCTGCTCGTCGGCAAAAAGCTCACCTAAAACTTCCACTGGATTCTCATATTTATCTTCACTCAGAAATTGCTCAAAATATTGTCTGTTTTTTAACATTTCTTCTAAACTCATAGCATCCTCCGAAGAATGTATTTTTAAAGCGAAGTCGATTACCATCGACGTTTTTTTACTATTCCTTACTCTACCATGATAATTTAGCAAAGGACTATATGAGAAAAGTAACAATCTTACGCCCCGCTTCTTAAAAGACTATGGGACGATCTGCTCTGTCTACAAAAAGTTAATTGCCAAAAGTACTTAGCATGGTACAGCCTTTACGGTTCTGGAACTTTCTACCTCCACTTTATAAATATTGGCTCCTTTATGACTATATGTCGGGTCATTTGTCATATTTCTATTGAAAATGAAACTTTTTTTATCAAATTAAGAACAAATGTCACTACTTTGTTCTTAAAAAAGGAGGACAGATTATGTTAAGGTTATTCCATTGCAAAATAACAAGGAGGTAGCAGCATGAATTCAATTATAAAAAGACTAGTAACAACAAGTGTTGCTACTATCGTATTTTTAACAATACACAGTGGCATCACTTTTGCAGAAGAGCAAGATGAAAACAAATTAGATATATTAAGCGAGGGACAATTGGACAATCAAAATGATTTTCCCTTTTCAGCTATAGAAAACCCTGATAAACTAATTAATGAAGGGATATTAAAAGAGACACCCGGATATGAGATTTCATCAAAAGAAAAAGACTTGCTGGCTCGTTTAGTTGAAGCTGAAGCGAAGGGTGAATCGTTTGCAGGAAAGGTTGCTGTCGCTACAGTTGTACTAAATCGAGTCGATTCAAATCAATTTCCGAACAGCATTACGAATGTCATTTATGAAAAGGTTGGCAATGCTTATGCTTTTTCTCCTGTTCAGAATGGAGAAATTAATAAACAAGCATCAGAAGAAGCGACTCAAGCGGTTGAAGAAGCATTAAAGAGCCCAGACCGTTTAAATAATGCGATCTATTTTTACAATCCAGAAATTGCAACAGATGATTGGATTCGTTCACGTCAAATTGTCAAAAAGATTGATAACCATGTTTTCGCAATCTAAATAGGTTTAAAAAAGGCGGTTCATCGGAAAGTTCTGAATCGACTAAAATGCTTTACTTCCAGAGGTCATTTCAAAAAACGAGGGTTAATCATGCATAGACTTACTAATCAAATTTTTGTCTACTTAGGATTTCTTGCTTCCATATTTTTAGGGATCTTTTTTTTAGAAACTGTCCCATTTTTTATCACAATGTTGATTGTGATGGCTGTAATGGGCGTGATTACAATGCTTGTGCGCACGATGTATTCCTTTGCCATCCTGATTACTTTTATCCTCATTATTGCTTTTTACAATGTGGGAATTTCTTGGTTTATGCAGTGGGATATGAAACAACAGGGAGTTAATATTGGCACGCAATCGCTATTCTCATTCGCGGCCTTGATGGCCTGGATGAGTGGTTATGCGATCCAAAAAAACCAAGAAACACTGATTTCACTAAATACCGAACTGGCTTTATTAAGAAAGTATGAAGAATATACAGGATTGCTCACTTTTAATGAATTTATTGAGCAAGCACAGATTCTTTTTACTGGAATGAAGCGAAGAAAGGAACATGGCTTTCTCGTTTATATTGGTATTAAAGAGAACACTCCTTTTAAACAAAGAATTTTAAAAGAAAAATTAACATCTGTGCTGCTGACCTCTATTCGCACAAAATTTGATTTGGTGGGCCAGCTCACCCCTGTAAAACTAATCCTTTTTTTAAACAATACAACTGAAGACGGAGTTGAAATTGTTATAAATCGAATTAAAGAAAATCTCCAACAAGAAAACCTTGAAGATGGGGAATTCAGCTTTACTGTAGAGGCTGTTGCAGATTTATGGGAAGTGGTCATCCAGCGTATTCAATTACGACAAACTGAGGAGGATGCACCATGACCATAACATTGACGATCATTTCTATTTGTTTCTGGGTACTATTAGCGTATTATTCGCTCTTAACAATTGCAGGAGTTGTTTTTCGTAGACAAAAGAAAACCTATGCACAGCTAGATCACTATCCAAGTGTTGCCGTTCTGATTCCTGCACATAATGAAGGAGTCGTTATCGCTGATACCTTATTTGCAATGACCAAAATTCAGTATCCAGGAGAACTAAAAATTTATCTTCTTAATGATAATTCAAAGGATGATACTGGTGAAATTGCCGACTACTATGCATCCAAATATAATCATATTTATCATATTCATGTACCTCCGCAGACACCGAGTGGAAAATCGCGTGTTTTAAATTATGGTTTAGAAGTAACGCAATCGGATTATATTTGCGTTTACGATGCGGATAATCAGCCTGAGCCTAAAGCACTGCTCATGCTCGTTGAAGCAGCTGAGGGAACTGCACATGCTGTAGGGGCAGTCGGCTACGTAAAAAATATCAATGAAAAAGCCAATATGCTGACAAGAATGATTTCCTTGGAATTCTCCGTCTTTCAATTGACAATGCAAGCTGGACGCTGGAAATTATTTCGGCTCGGTTCGCTAACAGGAACGAATATGCTTGTCAAACGCTCAGCTCTCCTTGAAGCTGGAGGTTATGATCCGAAGGCCCTGGCGGAAGATGCAGACTTGACCCTCTCCCTTACCGAAAAAGGAGGGCTGCTTCCTATTGTTCCCGAAGCGAAAACATGGGAGCAGGAACCAGAAACAATTCGTGTATGGATTAAGCAACGGACGCGCTGGATGCAAGGGAATTTATATTTAATTGATAGCCCTTTTTCAATTCTTCATGGTTTTTCTCATAAACATCTCTTCTTCCCTATGATATGATAGAATTGACTAGTTTTATATGAGGAGAATATTCATGTTAAAAAAGCTGCACGATTTATATGCTCGATCGATCTTATCCTCTACTACTCCTGACTTCCATGAATATGAGCATTATTACTGGTTTCATTCTGATATTGAAAGCAACTGGTTAGGAATTCCGAAAAATGAGCTTGCTCATAGAGAATTATCAATCTTAAAAACGTTGTATCATCTATATGATCCTAGTTTACGCCCGACTCTACAGCAAAGCTGGTATGATTTTTTATTTTCAAACGGAGAAATCCCCTATCAAACAAGCAATGAGCCGATACGATTGATCCATTTTAAAATGAAGAAAATGGATTGGGAAAAGGAAGATCTAGAATCTACCTTAAAAAACTTTTTTATTTCAAATATTTCCATCGTTTGGATAGATGAACTTGAAGGAGTGATTCTTGAAAAGCAAGGAGATCATAGTTTAACGAAAAGCAACTTGAGCTCGCTGCTTTCAAATTTAGAATCTGATCTATTTATCCAAATGTCCATTTACGTTGGCAAACAACACGAGGTCGATACTGCTCTTCCTAGCCATTTCTTAAAAGAACGAAAATGGTTCAAAGAAGGACTTCATGCTCTCCCGTCTGAACGAATTTTCAATTTTGAAAAAGTTTTTCCTTTTATCTTAGTTGAGCAAATGTCTCAAGAGCTCAAACAAAATCTTTTAGCGAATTTCACCCTTATCCATGAAGAGCGTGAGCTTTTAAAAACGATTCGGATCTTTATCGAGTCCAGCTTTAACGTTTCCCTCACAGCCAAAAAAATGTACATTCATCGCAATACTCTCCAATATCGAATTGAACGCTTTACGGAAAAAACAGGGATAAACTTAAAAGACTATCATCAAGTCTCAACAGTCTATTTTGCTTGTTTGCTCTTTGATCTAGATGAATAAGAAGTAAACACCGCCACGTTGCTTCCTTTTTTTACGTGGCGTTTTTTTGTTGTTGGATGTATTTAGTAAGATATTTATGAACATTATTCTAATGCATACGACTTGGACGCCTTTAGCTTGTATATTTTGGGAAGCAGATAAATGAAGATATAACTTTTTCATCGTTTTCGCTTGTTTTTATTATGTCTAAGTATTTCCTCCTTAAGCAGGCGAAATTACTTTTAACCTATGAATTATGAGTCTTTAACTTGATGTAATTAAATTTATTCATTAAAAAATAGCAAACGAGGGCAACAGTTTCCTTCTTTGAAGCATGGCTTTTCCCTAAAAATAGGTGTTTGAATTAATACAAACTCGTCACTCCTTTCATATTGTATTAGTGAATCATTAAACGAAAGGGGAATAAATCATGCATTGTAAACAACCATCTCAAGTATTACCCGCGATTGTACACCCAACTAAATGTTGCACAACACATTCTTTTAATAACGTTGTACAACCGCATATTCATCCATCTCACACAACACACGTAAATCATACTAATATTCAGAACCAACACTATTTTCCTCATACTCAATCTGCAGTAAATCAAGTAACTTCTACAAACATGAATATGGGACCAGGACCTAGTGTTGCTGGGGCATTCTCGCCTGCTCCAGGGCCAATGCTCGGACAAGTAGCGGGTGCCTATTCACCAGGATCAGCCCCTGGTCAAGTAGCAGGTGCATTTGCTCCAAACATGCCTGCTCCTGGATCACCAGGATTCCGTAAACCAGGATTTGGGCGTTAAAATTTGCTAAACCACTCCCAATCTAGAAGACCTCACCAAAAATTGGTGGGGTCTTCTGATTAAAGAGATACTTACAAACCATTCAGACTTGAAGATTGACGTATGCTCAACAGTTTTATAATATATGAAGTGGAATCATGACCATAAGAGGTTCATAGCGTCACCCTCTATAAAAAACTATGGATACATGATACTTTCCATGTCCATAATGGACATGGTTTTATTTTTTATTAGGAGGATTTTATGATGTCAGGTCGAAATAAGGAACAAGGTTTAGATGACTTAACGTTACTCGGAAATCAGCATACAAACTATTCATTTAATTATGCACCAGAGGTTTTAGAATCAGTAGATAATCTTCATTCCGAACGGGATTATTTCGTGAAATTCAACTGTCCTGAATTCACAAGTCTATGCCCTATCACATCACAGCCAGATTTTGCAACGATGTATATAAGCTATATTCCAGATAAAAAAATTGTCGAGAGCAAATCGTTAAAGCTTTATTTATTTAGCTTCAGGAACCATGGAGATTTTCATGAAGACTGCGTCAACATCATCATGAATGATTTAATTAACTTACTTGATCCTCGCTATATTGAGGTTTGGGGAAAATTCACGCCTCGTGGAGGAATTTCCATTGATCCATGGTGCAACTATGGAAAGCCTGGAACGAAATATGAGGAAATGGCTAACTTCCGTTTAATGAACCACGATTTATATCCGGAGAAAATTGATAATCGTTAATTTGCGAATGAGGTCTTGATCTATAATCAAGGCCTTTTTTAATCATTGGCTTTGTTAAACAACATGGCTCTTTAAACGATTTTGGGCTCATTTCATATTCAGGCATCTTTCAGTTGGTAATTTTTTAAAATTGAATTTAGTGGTTCGTAATAACTTGATATGGCTCCTCTGACTTTTGAGCATCATGCCGTCCCTCCATTAGACCATATTAAGAAATACTTTCACATAGTTCTAAATCGACGCTTTCTTTTTGTTTCAACATATCGGTATTAATGAAGCCAAACCGACTGATTGCCAATTTTATTCAGCAAGGCTTTATGTTAAAATACGTTTAAAAAGGAGTGAGAAGATTGTATGTAAAAGAACTTTCAAAACCGGTTAAAATAAGCGTCCTTGAAGTATTGTTAAAGAGACTTGTTGATCATCACCCGAAACAATCAGAAATTGAAAGAGATTTGACACTACTTGTAGCTGGCTACAAAGGGGAAAAAGCTGTATCCTATTATTTAAATTTTCTTCCTAAAAAAGACTATTATATTTTTCACTCATTACGGCTTCCAAATAATGGTCATTATTTTCAAATGGATTATTTACTCCTCACAACCCGCTTCGCCCTCATCCTCGAATGCAAAAATTTTTTCGGTACTCTCTTTTTCGATCAATCTTTCCATCAGTTAATCCGTACAGTCAACGACAAAGAAGAAGGCTTTCATGATCCTCTTTCTCAAGTAAAATGGCATCAGCACCAGCTTCAAAATTTATTCCACACTTGGCGCTGTCCTCTTCCCATCGAGTATTTCGTCGTCATTGGCAACCCTTCAACTATTGTTAAAACGAACCCTCAAAATAGACATGCTCTTACCAAAGTTGTTCATGGGCATCGATTGTTAAATAACATCCAAGAGATCGAACGAAAATTTCAGAAAGAAGTATACGATGTTAAAAAAATACGCAAATTATCGAAATTACTGGTGAAGCAACATACTCCCGAGACTTTTGATCCCATACAAAAATATGGATTGACTTACGAAGACATTTTGACCGGAGTAAAATGTCCAGAATGCGGACAAGTTGGCATGATTTATAATCATGGAAGCTGGAAGTGCCAGCAGTGTCAAATAAAAAAGAAAGATGCCCATGCAGAATCGCTAAAAGATTACGCATTACTTATTAGCCCTACGATTACAAATCAGGAATTTAGGCGTTTTTTCCACGTTACATGTCCTGATGTAGCCAACTATTTGCTAAAGAAGCTTCAACTGTCCCATTCAGGAGGTACAAAAAATCGTGTGTACTATTTGAACGAAGGTGAATTCTGGAAAAATCAGAATTAATTCCGGAATTTTTCCACTTAATTCCGGAAAAAACAGAGGTAATTCCGGAAAAATGACAACAATTCCGGAACTGTACCCTATAATTCCGGAAATCATCAAAAAGGACCACTCACAAAAGTGGTCCTAACTAAGATAATAGAAGAATTAACACGAAAAAATAGAGAAAGGTGAATTTGAGTACCCTCAAATTCACCTTTCTCTTTATTAGAGGCTATTTGTGTCCCAGCCTCTTCCAATTATGTTAATCTCATTTTAAAATCTTCATATCCAAACTTGTGTAAAACATGGCAATCACCATTTTTATCACGAATGGCAATAGAAGGCAATGCCATTCCATTAAAGGTCGTATTTTTAACCATTGAATAAATAGCCATGTCACCGAAAACAAGTCGGTCTCCAGCTTTTAAGGGCTCATCGAATGAATAATCGCCAATATTATCTCCAGATAGACATGTTGGCCCTCCGAGACGGTATGTGTAGGCTTTCTCGCCTGCCTCACCAGAACCAAGAAGCGGCGGACGATAAGGCATTTCTAACACATCAGGCATATGGCAAGATGCAGATGTATCCACAATAGCAATATCCATCCCGTTTTTCATCGTATCTAGTACGGTTGTAATTAAAAATCCAGCATTTAGCGCGACTGCCTCGCCTGGTTCAAGATACACTTTCAAGCCGTACTTTTCCTGCATCCTTTTAATACAATCCTCCAGCAATGGAATATCATAGTCATCACGAGTAATATGATGGCCCCCACCGAAATTAATCCATTCGAGCTGTGAAAGCCAAGGGCCAAACTTTTCTTCAACTGCATCAAGAGTTGTAGCCAGATCATCAGAATTTTGCTGACAAAGAGTATGAAAATGGAAACCGGAAACCCCTTCCAATTGCTCTGGACGAAAATGCTCTATTGTCACACCAAATCGAGAGCCGATCGCACAAGGATTATAAATATCATGACCCACTTGAGTAGAACACTCTGGATTTATGCGAAGGCCAATCTTCTTTCCAGCCTTTAACACTCTATCACGGTATTTTTCTATCTGTGAAAACGAGTTGAAAATAATATGGTCACAATAAGAAATAATCTCGTCTATCTCATCTTCTCGATATGCTGGGGAGAAGACATGGTTCTCCTTTCCCATCTCTTCATATCCGAGCTTCGCTTCATACAACCCACTTGCTGCAGTTCCACTTAAATACTGTCCAATAAGCGGATACATAGAATACATGGAAAATGCCTTTTGCGCGAGAATAATCTTCGCTCCAGTCCTTTCCATGACTCCTTTTAAAATTTGCAGGTTTTTTTCTAAAAGGGCTTCATCCACTACATAACTTGGTGTCGGTAATTGTTCAAAACGCATACTATCTGACTAGCTCCGGTTCTTTTGCAGTTTCATCCGTATCAACAAGCACTGGGTTGAAATCCTCTTGCCATGGAAGTCCCCATTTGTTTAATGCTTCCATAAATGGATCAGGATCAAATTCCTCAATATTATAAACACCAGGTTTATTCCATTTTCCAGTCATGATCATCATTGCTCCAATCATTGCAGGCACTCCTGTTGTGTAAGAAACTGCTTGAGAACCCACCTCTGCGTAACATGCTTCATGATCACAAACATTATAAACGTAATAGGTTTTCTCTTTGCCATCTTTTTTACCACGGAAAATACAGCCAATATTTGTTTTCCCTTTTGTACGAGGTCCAAGGGAAGCTGGATCAGGCAGGACAGCTTTTAAAAATTGTAACGGGATGATTTGTTTTCCCTCGAATTCAATTGGTTCAATGGAAGTCATTCCCACATTTTCAAGAGCCTTTAAATGGGTCAAATAACTTTGCCCAAATGTCATGAAAAAGCGAATACGCTTAAGTCCTGGGACATTTTTTGCGAGAGATTCAAGCTCTTCATGATAAAGTAAATACATATCCTTTTCACCAATCTCAGGGAAATCATAAACGCGCTTTATTTCCATCGGCTTTGTTTCAATCCATTCACCTTTTTCCCAATATCTGCCATTAGCTGAAACCTCGCGAATATTGATTTCAGGATTGAAGTTTGTAGCAAATGGATAACCGTGGTCCCCTGCATTACAGTCAAGAATATCAATATACTCTATTTCATCGAAATGGTGCTTTAACGCATGTGCAGTGAATACACCCGTTACCCCTGGATCAAAGCCGCTCCCTAGCAAAGCTGTAATGCCAGCTTTTTCGAAACGCTCTTTATAATCCCATTGCCATTTGTATTCAAATTTTGCTGTATCTTCAGGCTCATAGTTTGCTGTATCTAAATAATGGGTTTTTGTTGCAAGACAAGCATCCATAATCGTCAAATCCTGGTAAGGTAATGCTAAATTCATCACGATATCCGGTTTCACTTCTTCAATCAGAGCAATAAGGTCTTCAACATTATTGGCATCAACCTGTGCAGTTGTAATCTTTGTTTTACCACCATCTAATTTTGCCTTTAAATCGTCGCATTTTGATTTTGTTCGGCTCGCAATACAGATTTCTTCGAATACCTCACTGTTTTGCACACATTTATGGATAGCAACTGATGCCACTCCACCACAACCGATAATAAGAGCTTTTCCCATTTTTTCATTCCCCTTTTCCATAAGATTTTTGCTCACGGCCAAAGAACAAATAAAAAAGCAAGTGAAAGAACGCAAAGGCTTGCGTATCACTTGCTTGAGATATAAACATAAATATTTAAAAGCTGATTAAAGACATGAAAATAGTATGTATTTAACTGATCATGAATGGAGAGCTTTTAAAATATTTAAATATATCAATAGGTTCAGAGTCTATATAGCAAATAATTACTTTTACCACTCTTATTGACCGTTTCACAAGTTGATATGCATCCGCACACTGGTTGTAAAGTAACCAACTTATAAAATTTGAGCTTTTAACTCAATCAATAAGGCAACTAAGTTGCCAATCGGCATTTGACCCGGCGAACCGATGCCTTAACTTTTTCGAATAGAAAAAGTGGTCAAAATTATCTGCTTGGAAAGACTCTAATATTGACTATCTGCTTTCCATTAATAATTCATTCACTATATTAACAACAATCATCTAAAAATGCTAGAAAAAAATTAAAAAATGTTGAAATTAAATCTCACAACACTTCTTTAAGCTCCCCATTATTACTTCGCCTGCCCAATCACATTTTATGAAGATGTACTAATCAAAGGACACCATCAATGACTCAGAAAATAACTGAAATTCTGGTCATCGTCTTAAATATTGACGAGTAAAAATGTTTCACAAATTGTTAATACTTATTGTGATTGCTATCGATAGAATATCTATATACTAGATATAGAAAGCGCTTACTTCGTACTATGTCTTAAAGGGGTGTTTATGGTGAACTATCAGGAAATCAAACAAACATTGGTAGAAAAGAAGCATCACCTAGAGGATAAATTAAAGGATCCAAATTTACTAAGCGAACAAAAAGTTGAAATTCAAAATGCGATTGATAATTATGACTATATCATTGAATTAACTGAAATGAACCACTATAAACGAGGGACCCTCATTGAAGGGACGAGCAATAACGAATAATAGCTTAACTCGAAAAGTCTATAAATAACCACAAGAGGATTTGGACCTTCTCTAAAACTTGAGAGCTTGCGCAAGCAAGCTCTCTTTTTATTGCGCAAAATGATGACTCGACTTCCATAACTTCTCTTTTGCCATAACATACTCATTATGCAACTTCTCTATGAATTGAGCAGCAGTCGAAATTTCTTTAACCGCTCCAATCCCTTGACCACTTCCCCAAATATCTTTCCATGCCTTTGTCTTCGCATCACCAGCAAAATTCATTTTCGAGGGATCACTTTCCGGCAATGCATCTGGGTCCAAACCTGCCGCGCGAATCGAAGGAGCCAAATAATTGCCATGGACTCCTGTAAAGAGATTGCTGTAAACAATATCATCTGAATTACAGTCAACAATTGCCTGCTTATATTCTTCCGCTGCCCTCGCTTCTTTTGTTGCAATAAACGGCGAACCAATATAGGCAAAATCTGCACCCATCGCTTGAGCAGCAAGGATAGCGCTTCCATTAGCGATTGAGCCGGCTAATGCGAGAGGTCCCTCATACCATTCCCGAATCTCTTGTACTAATGCAAATGGACTTTTACTTCCTGCATGGCCGCCAGCACCAGCAGCTACTGCGATTAACCCATCAGCGCCTTTATCAATGGCTTTCCGGGCAAAATGATTATTAATAACATCATGAAAAACGATCCCACCATAGCTATGTGCAGCAACATTCACCTCTTCTCTTGCCCCAAGCGATGTAATAATAATGGGAACTTTATACTTCACACAAAGCTCCATGTCCTGTTCAAGACGACTATTGGATTTGTGCACAATTTGATTAATCGCAAACGGAGCTGCAGGCTTCTCTGGATGCTTCACATTATAAGCAGCCAGTTCCTCAGTAATTTCTGCAAGCCATTCGTCTAATTGGGATGCAGGTCGTGCATTGAGGGCAGGCATTGCACCGACAATTCCCGCCTTACATTGTTCGATTACAAGTTTCGGATTACTAATAATAAAAAGAGGTGAACCGATGACCGGAATACGCAAATTTCGAAGAATCGATGGAATCATAGACATTTTTCTCCCTCCAAAATATTTACTCCCATTTTTCTAAAGCATTTTCTCGTAAAATAGAACGGATGATATGAATGGAATCCCATTCTCCTGAAGAAAAAAAGGTAATTGGATATTTCTTGCTAAATAGCTCCGCTTGTATCTCAAATTCTGTTAACCCTTGTTTTCGTAAAGCTAACGTTTTGCCCTGTAACTCTTGCAAATAATGAAGTTTCTTTGTCAGCGCCCTGCGCCCATCTTTGACAAAACCTGCATGGCAGCAAAACATTTCATCAAAATCATATGTCAATACCGTTTCAATAGATTGAATCATAAGGGGAATGTTTTCTTCACGTAAAACAAGTTTTGTTTTCACAGTCACATATAAATCACCCGAAAATAATTGACCTGTTTCCCGATTTAAAAAAGACAGATGATCGCTCGTATGGCCAGGAGTGGCAATCACATCCCAAGTTGCAGTCCGAGATGAAAAAGTTTTAGACAATGGATGTGCATCATAGGGCTTTCTTTTTCCCCAAAAAAACTTGCGATACTTAGGATAATCTGCTTTTTTTGCACATTGTTCAATCGTCATCTCATTTTGATAGATTGGAAGCTTAAATGTCCTTTGTAAATAGGCTGCACCCCCTGTATGATCCTCGTGATAATGTGTGATTACAACTTGTTCAAGAGTAGATTCAGCAAAAAAAGGGATAAATTCATTGAGTAAAACTTGCGCACCTGTATCAATAAGAACTCCATCTAGTTCAAAACAATAAACATTCAAATGAACATTATGAAAAGAAACAAGTCCTTCGATATAACGGACATTACTCTTCTCACCCTTAACGGACCGTTTTTTTACAAGCAAATAACCACCACACCTTCAACTGTACCTACATGTAAGATAACACAAAATGAATGACTATTCATTATAAATTTTCAATTTATTCAAAACACTTTAAATTATATCGATATGCATCAATTGATCATAATTGATTATAGTAAGGATGCTATTGTGAGGAGGCATAAAGAGCGTTGTCTTTCATGATCATCGCAGGTACAAACGATGAAAGCTTTCACTAAACTTCGATACACTAATATCCAACAACAGTTTCTAAGCAATAAAAAAAAGAGCATCTTCATAATGCTCTCAGAGTGAAGACAAAGCTCAAAAATATTAGACGGCAGTTACCTTCAGGCTGATTGAAAACGTTTGTCTTTCGAGGCGCGAAGCCTTGGGAAGAGCGGAGTTACCATAGAAGGTAATGAGCACTGGACAAGGTGAAGCAACAAAGAAAGCGAGCGTTTGTCAACAGCCTGAGAGCATCTTCATAATGCTCTTCTCATTTTGCCCAATAATGAAAGTTCTCACTTTATGGATGAATAATCTAATTCTTTCATTAGCCATACAGAAGCTAATCTTTAATAAGATGACCTATTTTTTCTTCGATGTATTGAGTCTCTAAAAAGTCAAGCTTTAAAGCTAGATCAAGATAGATTGGACTATTTGGGCCGCTTTTGTGATATAGTTCGTTCTTTTTGGAGCGAAGAACACTTATCTCTTTAAGTAATTCCGTATTTTCAAACGGAACTAAATTCTGCTCTTTCATCTAAACTACACCCCGCTGAAAATTTAAATGCTTGCTTTAATAAATAGAAAAAACTGTTAAAATTTCGTTTTCCTAACTATCAAAGCATCACTGATAGTAACACAGTCCAACTAGCATGTAAATAATCAACTAATGGGTCAAAAAACTGAAAATAATTTCGAAATACTATATTATCGTCTATGAAACCTTCATATATATAGAAATGATATAAAATGTCTCTCTACTCACCGCAAAATATTCGTTATATTATAATAGCATTTCGACAAAAAATAAAAAAATTGTCAAATTACTGAACATTAAGTTAGTTAAAGCTTTTCTATTTTAGATTAACAGGTGTGCAGACTGCATATAATGATTCTACTGATGTAGAAATCTCAACCTTAATAACTTTAAATCCACTACTATTCGGGCCACTATTCTCTCTCTTCATGATCATTTGCTTTTCTTTCATAACTCGTTCCTTCCCTTCACATATTAATAGTACAGAAAGCAAAATAAAGATGAACTCCTCCAATAGAGAAGAGTTACCTTATTTCACACCGAAGATATTATATGCGACGAGTCGAAAAAAGTGATTCAATTCAAAAAGATCAAAAAATCTGATCTAAATAATTTCCATCGCCGTTCAAAATTGTGAGGCCTTGTTTTTGTAGTTCATTCCATATTTTTCGATCTAATGCATATGGCTCTTTTTTTTTGCAAAACTTTAATTTCATTCTCAGAAAGTTCCAGTTCATAATCATTGATGCCATTTCTCGCAGTCCAAAGATAATTCTCCAATTTCATGATCATGACCTTATAAGAATCATCCCATTCCAGCAATTGACGCTCAATTGTTTTCGATACATGAATTAAAAAATCCTCCTCATTAAAATATTTTGCCATGTAGTTTCTTGCCGCCCCACTAATATTCATACAATCCATCTCCTTTTACGGTCACAAAAAAACTCCTTTTGCATTGGATACAAAAGGAGTTCCTACCGTTTTATCATCCAAAGCCATCTGCTTTGCTGGTTGGAGCACCTTGCATACATACAGGTTGCTGTGACGTCTTAGAGCCAGTTCTCTCGGTCACTCTTGATAACGATTCAATTACTCTTATTATAGACAGAATAATTCACGAATTTCAATTATTTCTTCATTTATTTTTGTTTGAAATATATTCAATTGCAATGAAATATTTCTGTTCGAAGCGCTTAATCAAAAATTGCTACATGAAAATGTCATGCTTAAAGCAGAATAAAGAATATGAATACATTCAAAAAGCTGCTGCAAATAGAATGGCTAGTGATCGTGATTATTTTGTTTATTCCAGCCACCCCTTCTTCCAGCCGCACCCATGACATTAACACGAAAACGGTCTATACGTATGAAGCATTAACTGAAGACTTAAATAAACTTTCGGAGCTCTACCCAGACATGGTTACTTACAAAGCACTTGTCACCACTACTTATGGAAGAAAAGTATGGGCAATTAAATTAGGACATGGCAAACGGAACATTTTAATACATGGTGCTCATCACGCCAGAGAATGGATGACCAGTGCTCTATTAATGAAAATGCTTCATACGTATTTAACAGCATACGAAAGTAATCAAAACATAGATGGTTTTAGTCCAAATATCTTGAATCAAGTATCGATCTGGTTTGTCCCTATGGTGAATCCTGACGGAGTAACGTTGCAACAATTCGGACTCCATGCCTTTCCTACCAATATTCACTGGAGTCTAATAGAAATGAATGAAGGCTCAATTCATTTTATTCGTTGGAAAGCAAATATTCACGGAATTGATCTAAACCGCCAATATCCTGCCAATTGGGAAAATTTAAAAGGAGTTAATAGGAGACCTAACTACCAATTTTACAAGGGTAGAAGACCATTAGAGGCAGATGAAGTAAAAGCACTGGTTGAATTTACCCGTAACATTAAACCAGAAATTGCCGTGTCTTATCATTCATCTGGAAATATGATTTTTTGGGGCTATCATCAATGGGGTCTAACCCATACAACTAACTTTACCGATGATTATTATACAATTGCTGAAAAAGTTGCTGAGATAACAAATTACGAATTAGAGGAGCCCGCTTTTCACCAACAGGGTGGCGGCTTTACCGATTGGTTTGTACAAGAATTTGAAAAACCTGCTTTTACAGTAGAAATCGGCTCTTTAATTGAAGACAGTAGCTTACCGCTTATTGCCTTCCCGTCAATTTGGGAGCGCAATAAAGCCATCGGCCTGTTTCTCGCTGAAAAAGCGCTGCAAAAAACCAAAGAATAGCAACAAAAAGAGCATTTAAATGCTCTTTTTGTTTGGAAAAAATTCCTCTTTGTCAATATAATTAGAAATTAATACTCTCTCTGGAAATGTATAAACATTCAAAGATTGCCCCCTAATAAAGCCAATCGTCGTAATGCCTAACTGCTCCGCTAGCTCTATAGCTAATTCGGTTGGTGCTGACTTGGAAAGAATGATTTCACATCCAATTTTCGCAACCTTTATCAAAATTTCAGAAGAAACTCTGCCACTGAAGACCAAAATTTTATCGCGAATGGTAAGCTTATTTTTCATGCAGTGGCCATAGATTTTATCTAAAGCATTATGGCGGCCAATATCCATTCTCGTTAAAATAAACCCGTTTTGATCACAAAGTGCCGCATTATGAACTCCACCTGTTTGCTGAAAAACTTTCGCAGATTCTTCCATTTTAGCCATAAGGTGAAACACTTTTTCAATTGATAACTTTACTTGAAACTTGTTTACTCTCTTACTTGTTAACGCATCATGAGCAAAAACGAAGCTTTTTCTGCTCGCCCCACAACAAGAATTAATATAGCGTTTATTTTGCAGTTTTTCATAAAAAGGGTTTATTCGTTTTGTTTTAACATGAGCATAGCCTTCATTTTCTTGAATCCACAATTCATCAATATCTTCAAATTTTTTAATTATACCTTCCGAAGCAAGATAACCGATCGTTAATTCCTCCAAATTTTCTGGTGAACAAACTAAAGTAGCCCATTCTTTTCCATTTATTTTTATTGTTAACGGGTACTCTGTTACGATCGCCTCATCCTTAACAATAATTCCTCCATTTTGAAAGCGCAGTGTCTTACGCATGGTTGCGGTCGGCTTCATATCATCGTCCTTTCGTTCACCACTTTATTCCATTGGTTCATATAAATGAAATTTTCGATCCTGTTGACAAGCCTCGCAAACATGCAGATAACCTATTTCTATTTTGTCACTATCCTTTTCAGTAGGATTCCAAACTTCTTCCGTTCCACAGACTTCACAGACTCTCATTTCATATCCTCCCTCTCATTATTTTGAGACGCCAAAGCCAGAATCAATAATAGCTTGTTCAAAATCATGCAAGGAAGCAGCGTTCTCATCAAAGCTTATGATCACTTCCTGACTTCGGAAGCGAACTTCAGCTTCCCGAACGCCCCATACCTCATTTAAGGCTTGAAGTACCTTGTCTGCATCAGCTTGAGAGCTTACACCTTGCAGATTTAGCTTGCCTGTTTCCATTGTAGCCCCCCTCATTCATGCACTTTATTATTCTCCTGTTTAAACGCTTCACCCATTCCATGTAAAAATTCGGTAAGTGTTGTGAGTGACACCAACACCTCTTTCTCTCTTAAACTTGAAGCTAATTTAAACAAACCTTTCTGCTCTCCTGTCTGAACAACATCGAGCATACGTTCAAAGCCAAGATTTAATCCATTTAAAACGGCTTGCAGTTGCTCCGGATGAATTGAACCTGCAAACTGAATCGCTGCCATTCCATTTTTGATAATATTATGAACACCTGGTTGATTCGCTTGCTTCATAGCGATCGCTCCAATATCTTCGCTTTGTTCCAGCATTGACTTCGCTGCTTCTAGCACACCCATTTCATGCAAGCCCTTAATAATGTCAAGGGTCATCATTAATGCATCCTGATTTGCACTGATGGCTTGAAGCAAATTTGCGAGCGATTCCTTTTGCACCTCTTCAGGATTTGGACTGCTTTTGTTAATTTGCCTGATCGCTTTCGCCATACTTCTCCCCCTCTAATAATTCTGGTATTGGTGTAAAATCAAGCCTGCTCCATTTTTCCTCCACCTTTACGCTAAGTTGAGGAATACGATTACCAAAACGATGATTTACTTTCGGCAATGGCGGCTCGCCCTTTTCCTCTAACACATCCATTTTTACACCCATTTCCTTATAGTTTGGTGTATGTGTAATTTTATCGTGGTAGCTGCTCGTTAAGCGATTCACCGCCTCATAATCTTCACTGGAGTTCATTGTCAAATAAATTTCATTGCCCTTCACCCGATCCGTCACCATAACCCTTACCTTTACTTGTCCATAAGGTGAAGTTAAGCGAACTAATGAACCGTCCTCAATCCCCCTTTCCTGAGCCAATTCCGCTGACACATCAAGCCATGGATTCGGAACCTTATAGGTTAATCCTTCTGAACGGTACGTCATATTTCCTTCATGGAAATGCTCAAGCAGACGGCCATTATTTAAGTGAAGGTCATATTCTTTTCCTGCCATAAACGGAGGCGTCCACTCAACTGGATATAGTCTTGCCTTCCCGTCTGGAAAAAAGAAACGCTCTTCGTATAAAAGCGGAGTATCTGTTCCATCCTTTTTCACCGGCCAAACTAAGCTATTCCACCCTTCTAGCCGTTCATAGTTTACTCCAGCAAAGATAGGAGCCAACGATGCTGCTTCTGCCATAATTTCACCTGGGTCCTTATAATTCCAATTGGCCCCAAGGCGATTGGCAAGCTCTTGAAAAATAAGCCAATCCGGTTTTGAATCCCCAAGCGGCTCAAAAGCTTTATGAAAACGTTGAATTCTTCGTTCTGTATTTGTGAACGTGCCGTCCTTTTCAAGACTCGGCGCTGCTGGTAATACAACATCAGCAAATTGCGCTGTTTTGGAAAAAAAGACATCTTGGACAACGAAAAATGCTAACTTTTCAAATGCATCTTGGACGTGATTGGAATTCGAATCAACAATTGCCATATCTTCACCAAATAAGTACATTGCTTTTATTTTTCCATCTTGAATCCCTTCGACCATTTGATGATTATTCATCCCAGGTTTTTCTGGCAAGGACACGCCCCACGCTTTTTCGTAGCGTTCTCTGACGTCTTTATCCTGAACTGGTTCATAGCCAGGATACCAGGCTGGCATTGTACCAAAGTCACATGCGCCCTGAACATTGTTATGACCTCTTAACGGATATGCTCCTGTTCCTTCACGACCATAGTTTCCTGTTACGAGCAATAAATTTGAAATTGCTGTACTCCCATCCGATCCACCTAAATGCTGAGTAATCCCCATTGCCCATAAAATACAAACTGATTTTGCTTCATGAATCATCTCTGCAATTTGAATGATTTCTGCTTTAGATAAGCCTGTAATTTCCTCAGCATATTCCAATGTAAATTTTTCCAAAGAAGCTTTATATTTTTCAACATCATTGACGCGTGATTGTAAAAATTCTTTATCCTCCCAGCCTTGCTCAATCATATATTTCGTGACTGCGGAAAGCCAAACAAGATCTGTGCTCGGTTTCGGATGAATATGTAAATTTGCCCGTTCAGCCAGCTCGTGCTTTCGAATATCTGCCACAATGATTTTTTGACCGTGGAGCTTATGCGCTCTCTTTATTCTGGTCGCTAGCACTGGATGAGATTCAGCCGGATTCGCTCCGATAACGATGATTAGTTCCGACTTCTCAATGTCTCGCATTGTTCCAGAATCACCGCCAATACCAACCGTACGCATAAGTCCTGTTGTTGCAGGAGATTGACAATAGCGCGAACAATTATCAATATTATTTGTTCCCATAATAGAACGGGCAAATTTTTGAAAAATGTAATTTTCTTCGTTTGAACATTTCGAAGAAGCAATATATCCAATTGAATCTGGTCCATGTTCTTCTTTAATTTCCTTTAATTTCGTTGCAATAAGTCCAAGCGCTTCATCCCATGTCGCCTCAACAAACTCTTCTCCTTTGCGGATCAACGGCTTTGTTAACCGCTCTTCGCTATTAACGAAATCCCAGCCAAATTTCCCCTTTACACAAGTAGAGATACCATTAACTGGTGCATCTTCATGAGGTTCAATTTTTAAAATCTTTCGATCCTTCGTCCAAACCTCAAAGCTGCATCCAACTCCACAGTAAGTACAAACAGTCTTCGTTCGCTTAATCCTAGATTTACGCATCGCCGCTTCCACTTCGGAGATCGCAAAAATTTCATTATAACCTGGCTCCACCTCTTTCGTCATATCGATCATCGGCTCTAAAATCTTCGGTGGAATGGCGGTTAAAAAGCCTGCTTCTCCCAACATCGTTTTTTCCATTAGAGCATTACATGGACAAACTGTTACACAATGACCACATGATACACAGGAAGATTGGTCAATTGGGACATCGTTATCCCAAATCACACGAGGACTTTCCCGATTCCAATCAATTGTTAAAGTTTCATTCACTTGCAAATCTTGACAAGCCTCTACACAACGACCACATAAAATACATTGATCAGGTTCATAACGATAAAATGGATGTGAATTATCGGGTGGATATGGCTTCGGCTTAAACTCGTATTTTTGATGTTCAATTTCAAGGTACTCGGCTGTATTATGGACGACACAATTGCCATTATTGTTATCGCAAACGGTACAATATAGTTCATGATTCTTTAATATTCGACTCATCGCTTCGTATTGCGCATCTTTTACAATCTTCGATTGGCTATCCACGACCATTTCTGGTTCTGCCTTCTGAGTACATGCACGAACCATTTCACCATTTGCCTTTACGAAGCAAGTATCACAAGTTTGAATCGAACCTAAATTTGGATGGTAGCAAATACTTGGGATCAGATAATCTTGTGATTTGGCAACATCTAAGATTGTTTGTCCTTCCTTAGCAGGAAACTCCTTTCCATTGATTTGAATTGAAAATGTTTCGTTGTTCATCGTCTACCTCCTTGGTCTCTGCTTGCTTCTAATTTCCAGCAAATTACTGCCTTCCGCCACCGCTGGTTTTAATGTTTCAATGTAGGCAATCCAATACAACGTTCCGACAAAAATTCCACCGCCAATCGCATTGCCTATAAAGACAGGGACAAAATTCCCGA
Source organism: Robertmurraya sp. DFI.2.37 (assembly GCF_029211245.1). Taxonomy (NCBI): domain Bacteria; kingdom Bacillati; phylum Bacillota; class Bacilli; order Caryophanales; family Bacillaceae; genus Robertmurraya; species Robertmurraya sp. DFI.2.37. The sequence continues at coordinate 40,190 of NZ_JARGEJ010000003.1, forward strand.
TATACTCTGTCCAACTAAAGTATCCGGCAAAAATGGCTGCAGGGATGACAAACATATTAGCAACAACGTGTTGAAAGCCGATTGCCACAAACGCCATAATCGGGAACCAAATAGCTAATATCTTTCCGGCAATATCCTCAGCTCCATACGATAACCATACAGCAAGGCCAACAAGCCAATTACAGCCAATACCAGAGATTAAACTTGCCCAAAAACCCGATTCAACCTTTGCTTCAGCCATGGAAACCGTACTTGACAAATATGGTTCTACTCCAGTCAATCCAATAAGATGGCCAAAGAAAAAAGCAATAAAAATTGAGCCGAGAAAATTACTTATGGTGATCCAAAACCAATTATTAACCAGTTGCTGCAAGCGCACTTTTTTTGCTAAACACGAAATGGAAACAGCCATCATATTTCCTGTTAGCAACTCTCCACCTGCGATGATTAACAGAATCAAACCTACTGGGAAAACGGCCGCACCTATAAAGTTTTTTAACGTTCCCCATTCATCGGGCAAGCCTGCTACCACTCGAATATCTAGCAAATAACCTATCGCAATAAATGCACCGCCAAGAAACCCTAGAACAAGCATGTTTATAAGTGGCAGGTTTGCCTTTCGATTCCCTGCTTCAACAGCTAACTCAGCAATTCGCTGGGGCTGATGAAAACCCATCTCCACCGCCTCCTATTTTGAGATGAAATCTTTATTCATTCTCGTATATCGTTATTAGAATTTCATAAACGAGGAAAAAAATGCATGATGTTGAACAAAATAGGAAATGGATAATTTCAGAAGAAATTGCATGGAAGGAGATAATTTTAAGATGGATAAAGAACTGTTATTTCAACGAATTGAAAATATGATTATTTCATCCACCAAAAGCCCAAAATACATTTCTTTTTCAACGGTAAAAATGGCTGATTTATTTGGGGTAAAGCCAATAGAAATCGAACGCGAGGTGCAAAAGCTTGTTGAAGAAGGCCGCCTGAAAAAAGCACAGCTTAGCGAATTGCCTTCTTATGAGGTTTATATGCTGCCTTCCTAAATTAAAAAAGGGGAACAAAAGTAATCGCCGCTTTTGTTCCCTTTACATGAAGCATAGCTTCTAATTGTATGAATTAGGTGTACTGCCGTTATGGTATAATTTCACTAACTTTTCACCTTTAACCTTTTATGTTCTCTACTGTTAATGTCAATGACGATGACTTGTCCTTTTTAAGAACCATTTTGAGCGACTCCACCACTCTATTAATCTCCTCTTTTGTTGTTTCACGACCTAAACTGAAACGAACCGCTCCCATTCCCACTTTTTCTGTTACACCCATTTCTTTTAATACGGGAGAAAGCTCTATACTACCAGAATGACACGCTGACCCCGTTGATGCTGCCAAATAAGGAATTGCCCTTAAAAGCTCCGCTCCCACTACACCTACAAAACTAACGTTTAACGTATTTGGCAATCGTTCGGTTGGATGTCCATTTAGTTGAACATTTTCAGCGAATTCATTTTTCAATCTTTGCCACAAATAATCGGTCAGCTCTTTAATCATTACATTAGGGTTCTTTGCTAACTCACAGGCTTTTCCTAATGCAACAGCAAGCAATGTATTTTCAGTTCCTGCCCGCAAACCGTATTCATGACCTGCTCCATGAATCAGTGGTTCCAGTTTCACTCCGTCTTTTATATAAAGAGCGCCAATCCCTTTTGGCGCATACAGTTTATGGCCCGCAATCGTTAACATGTCCACCTTTAAATCCTCGACATTCACATTCACTTTACCAATTGACTGGGAGGCATCAGTATGAAAAAGGATTCCATGCTTAGAGGCGATTTCACCAATTTCCTTAATCGGTTGCAACGTTCCAGTTTCATTATTAGCATGCATAATGGAAATTAAAATCGTGTCCGTTGTAATAGCTTTTTCAACTTCCTCAAGCAAGACTCGTCCATCAGAATCGACGCCAACATAAGTGACTCTCGCCCCAAGTCGTTCAAGAAATCGACATGGATTTATGATGGCTGGATGCTCAATTTTTGTCGTAATAATATGATTTCTCTTACCAAGATTCTGAAAATATACTCCTTTAAGTGCAAGGTTATTCGCTTCGCTTCCACCACTGGTAAATATAATTTCATTCTCTCTTGCACCAATCAGATCTGCCACTTGCCTTCTTGCATTGTGCAGCAAATTCTGCACAGGTATACCTGCCCAATGTAAAGCAGATGGATTCCCAAAATAATCCGTTAATAGGGGCTTCATCACTTCAATAACCTCAGGAGCTAAAGGCGTGCTTGCATTAAAATCTAAGTATACCTTTTCCATTGTGAAAACCTCCTTTTTTGTAATTATAACAAAAAAGGAGCACAGCAAAACAAAGCTAGCTGCTTCATTTCGCCATGCTCCCTAATGGAAGCTGTGATCTTACGTAGGTTCAGTCAATGCTGGCTTCCCTATTTTCACTAATGTTTTATTTTTTCCTAATAAAATTGCGATTATGATGAGAAGCATACCTGTAGTAATAAGAAGGATTTCTATCTCAATTAAATCTGCCATTGGACCAAAAATGAGCATGCCCATTGGCATCATAGAAGTGGAGATCATGCCAAACACACCAAAAATCCTACCAAGATAATTTTCTTCAACTTTTTCTTGTATTAACACCATTGTTGGCGTGTTAAAAATCGGCATCGCTACACCGAAAATAGCCATGAAAAGTAAATAAAGTGAGAAGATCGGGACGATTCCAAGCGCAAACGTACAGATGCCCATCAACAGACTAGCAAAAGTCATTGTGTAAACTCTATTTTTAAAGCCGCCCCATGAAGCGATGATTCCTCCCCCAAGCATCATTCCGATTGAAAAGGCAATTTCAATCGCAGTTAATCGCCACACATCATCACCAAAGCTACGCACCACTTGTAATGGAGTCAAAAAAGCTGCAGGTGCCATCAACACGAAGAAAAACGCGAAAAATAAAAAGAAGATCTTTAAAAAACTCGTTTGCTTTATATATACTAAGCCTTCTTTCATATCGCTGAAGTAGCTCGTCGTTTGTTTGACTGCCGCCTTTGCATGAACAGGAATCGAAAAAAATGTGAGCAATGTAAAAATAGCTATTGCTGCTGTAATAACATCAATAAAGAAGATCATTTCAAGAGTCGTCCATGTTAATAATCCCGCACTGACAATAGGCGAGACAAACATAATGATCGCCTGAATACTACCGTTTATTCCATTAACTTTTGTAAGCTGTTCCTTAGGAACGATCTGTGGCAAGATGGCACCAACTGCTGGGGTTTGTACTCCCGTACCGAGCGCTCGAATTGCCGCCATTACAAAAAGAAGCCAAGTCGCTTCATAGCCCAATAAAAACACAAGCGCTAACACAAGGGTTGCAACCGCGATGGATGCATCAGCAGCAATAATCAGTATTTTACGATTAAAACGGTCAGCCCACACTCCAGCAAATGGCGATAAAATAAATGTCGGGATAAAACCGCAAATAATGTAAAGTGTCATCATCATTCCTGATTCAGTCGTTAACGTTATATACCACATAATTGCATATTGGACGAGCGAAGAGCCAAAAAGCGATATCGTTTGACTACTTAAAAATAAAATAATATCTTTTTTCCATTTTTCCATTCGATCACAACCTCTTCTTTCTACAAGGGACTTCTAACTCCAAATTCAAAAATGACTCAATCTTGAAAATTATAGCAGATTTCTTTGAAATAGAAACGGTATATTCATCTACAAAATTCAGCAATAAAAATAATCATCCATTTTGAACGGCTCATGATTATCGATAAGAGCCATCGCGAAAACCTTTTGTCCTTCCTTAATGGAGTTATAAGCTTCGTTCCGGACGTTTACTTTCCAGGGCTGACGGTGGTGAGCCCCCTCGGAGCAGTTGCTTTCTTGTGAGGTCTCACCTGTCCGTAAAAAAAAAACTGTAGGCAATGTCAAAAAGAAAAAAGCCTGGGGAAACTCGTACACCTACGAGTGTCCATACAGGCTGTGTTGCTTATTTGAAGCGACGATTTTTCTATTGAATCACCCTTTTTGAAAACAAATAATTCCTTGACCAGTAGCTATTTTGCATGACATTTTTTGTTATCGCAACACCGAGGGAAGTAGATGCATGAATCATGCTGCCGTCCCCCATGTAGATACCAACATGGGCAACTCTCCCATCACTGTAAGTGTCCCTCAATGTAAAGAACATTAAATCTCCTGCCTGAAGATTAGTAACTGTTGTACCTTTGCTTGCTTGATCTCTCGATACTCTTGGAATATCGATGCCAACTTGTTTAAAGACAAGTTGTGTATAGGATGAGCAATCAAATAATTTTGGTGCTTCCGCTAAAGTAGCACCATATTTGTAACCTGCACCGATGTATTGTTTAGCTGCTTCTAATAATTTTTGTCGTTGCGTGGCAACAGAAGTTCGATTATTATTCTTTACTGGTTCATTTTCTTTTACAGGTTCCATTTCTTTTAAAGAACCACTATTCGGAAGTTTTAATACTTGTCCATCTTTAATAATATTGGATGTTAGATTGTTTACGGCTTTTAATTCAGAAACTGTCGTATGGTGTAAGAGAGAAATGTTCCATAATGAATCACCTGAATGTACAACATATTGCTCAGCTGGTTTTTGTACCTGAATAGAGCCATTTGACTTGTTGAACGTAATATATGAATTAAATAACGCTCCACCTGCATGTAAGGAAATATAGGCTGTCTGATTAATCCAACGCGGAGCCTTAATATTGACATATTCATTTCCTTTCTTCGCTTGTGTTCCTCCCATTGTCGTGCGAATTGTAGTTGAACCATCTGTAACTTCATAGGTTAACGTTTTCTCATCAAACTTTATATAATTGTAACCGAGTATTTTCGCTAGTTGAACGAAAGGTAGATAATATACACCATCCATTTTAATTGGGTTAATCCCATTTACGATTTTGCCATTAATGGCAATACCGGCTGTCGGTACCTGTTCAACTTGTGCATTAGCAGTAATTGTTTCACCTATCGTGATCCCAAGAATAAACATTGCTAAGACTATCATTTTTAAAAATTGTTTTCCCATCTTTGCTCTCCTTTTTGAAGTTTTCTCTGATTAGCGGTTTCACAATTTTTAACATGTATCGTTAGAACTTATTTTTATTCTTGCTATTTCATCATTTTTAAAGACGATGAGAATTCGTAAGCCTTCTAATTTGCATGTAAAGGGTTTAGGAGAATCTGCACCGATTTTAAAAATGGTAAAATTTTGATTGCTCGTAGAAATAGAACTTGTCACGTATTTAACCAAAATTTACATATAGATACTGAATTTGAGAAGTAACATGGAGACAACATTTTTTGAGAGTAAAGACGAAGGTGGACGATTTATTGATTGCCCGTTCTTTATTTGGGACAACGATGGATTTCATATTATTTTTGCAACTATTTGGGTAGGATTACCGTTAATGATCTTGGTCGCTGAGCTTCATTATCATTATGTTGTGATGGAAAAACGTTGGACAAAATCATTTGCCGTTCTTCTCGGTGTCGGAATACCGACCGGAACCATCGCAGGTGTTCATCTCTTCTTATGATAGTCAGACTTGATGGAAGTGATCGAGTAATGCCGTATTGCGACAAAAGGAATGATGTAGTTTTTCATTTTTCTAATAAATAAGGATAAGCTCGATTCATCATCGCTGCCATTTGAGCTCGCGAGATTTTTCCTTCAGGGTTAAATTTAGATTGGGTTGTCCCATTTACAACACCCAATTCGTGTAATGCAACAATCGATTTTAACGCCCAATGGGTAGTTGGAACATCTTTAAATGGATTTTCAATAGTTGGTTGCGGAAGTTTCATGATCCGATCCAAAATGACCGCAAATTGTGCTCTTGTTAGTGAGCGATTAGGAGAAAACGTACGAAATGTTGTCCCCATCATAAGCTTATGTTGTGTGATAGTATCGATTTCAGCTTTTGCCCAATATCCATTGGGAACATCTGAAAATTGTCGAACAGATTCAGATTCCTTAGTAAGTTTAAGTGCGCGGACAATAATTACTGCACATTGCCCTCTTGTCAAAGTGATATCCGGAGAAAAGACATCTGTCTTCGTACCAACCATCCAACCAAGCTGATACATATTTAGTATATCTTTATTAGCCCAATGACCATATATATCTCGAAATAAAAACGGGGATTGAGCCAATCCGAAACCATACAATTGATCTCTTCCACTAACTCCAAGATCGATGGCTGATTTTTGTAATTTTCCTCTAATTTCATCCGTTGATAAGGAAGGATTTGCCTCTTTGATTAGAGCAATAATTCCCGTTACTATAGGTGCAGCCATGCTTGTTCCACTCATATAAACATAATCATTTTGTGGAAAAGCACTTAAGACCATCACACCTGGTGCAGTTAATTCAACTGCTGATCCAGTTGATGAAAAGATAGCTCGTTGATTATTCTCGTCTATTGCTCCGACTCCAATGACAGATTGATAGCGAGCAGGATAAGTAACTGTATCTTCGTCTCCTGCTTTCGTACCCGCGTTACCAACTGATGCCACGACCGTAATATTTTGAGAAACAGCTCGTTCAACGACATTTTGTAACAAAAAAGAAGGTTGGTCTATCCCTAGACTTAAATTAATAATGTCCATTTGATTTTCGATCGCCCAATCAATTGCTGATATGATGGACGATAAATACCCGATCCCTTCATGATTTAGTGCTTTTAACGCATAAATCTTTGAATCATAAGCAACGCCAATAATTCCCTTATCATTTTTCTTTGCTCCAATTATTCCGATAACATGAGTACCGTGTCCATTATCATCTTCAATAAAGTTTGTGTAATTCACAAATGATTTGCCACCGGCAATTAATATGTCTTCATGATTTTGACTAACCCCTGTATCGATAACAGCTATTTTAATCCCTTTTCCAGTAAAGTTACTTCCCCATGCACTTGGACTTATAACTTTATTATTAAACCACGGAACTTGTTCTACCGGATTGACCTCAACCACTTTATCACGTTCAATTAATGTAATCCTTGCATCTTTTTTCAATAATTCAGCATCAGCTTCTGTCAAAAAAGCAGTCACAATTGGCATTTGTTCTAATACATTAATCAATACTCCGTTATATTCGTTTAACACAATATTAATATCGTCCCATTTCTTAAAAAGAAGCAAATAGCGTGTTCGTGGTTGCTGTTCATCGGATAGATTTTCGTTAGACAACTGCTGATATGAACTTAGCTGTGGAACACGTTTCTGATCCTTATCGCTAGAGACACACCCATTTATAAGAAAAAGAGACGCTATCATAAGAACTGATTTATATCGAAAAATATTAGAAACTAACATGGCCAGGAACTTCATTATGCTCTTCACTCCAACCTGTTTTTATTTAGGATAAGTTTAGAGATTTTAAATATGTGTAAATCCTTCTTTTTTTTAAAAAATAAAAAAAGCTTGAACCATTTGCCTATGCAAAGATACAAGCTTTCACTTTTTGATTCTAATTGTTAGTCCATCCAACTTCTTTTTTATGCGAACGAATCGTTTTCTTAAAATAACTTTCCTACTGCCAATAAAATTGCGCCCTTCCAATTAGCGAACTTGAGCAACTCGATTGAGCTGTTCTGCTGATCCGGCAACATGTTCCGTTGCTTCGCCTATTTCTTCCATAACATGAACGAGTTCCTCCATCCTTTCATCCATCATTGCTAAATTACTTTCGTTTTCCCCAACTGAATTGCTTATTAATTGAAATGTTTCCGTTGTATTTTTAGAAGATTCAAACCCCCTTTGAACTGTTCCTTCCACCTTTGTTAGCATCTCCATTACTTTACCCGTGTAATTTTGCGAAGCTTTCACTAAATCTTGAATATCGCCAATCGAATTCTTCGTTTGCTCTGCCAGCTTTCGTACCTCTTGAGAAACAACTGCAAAACCTTTCCCATGTTCCCCAGCACGTGCTGCCTCTATTGCAGAATTCAAAGCTAACAAATTCGTTTGCTCAGCAATCGCATGAACGATTTCTACCACTTTACTGATTTTTTTCGAGGATTCTTCTAACTGAAGGACCGTTTCTCTCATTGAATGTGTGTCCATCTCCATATCCCTCATACTATCTAACAAAGTTGATAATAATGTTTGTCCTCCCCTTACCTCATCATGTATTATTTTCGCCTTTTTATAGCTATCTTCAACAAGCTGATTGACACCATGGCTATTTGAAATAAGCGTTTCACAGAAGCATTCGTTTGTTCGGAAACCGTAATTAGTCCATCACTAACTTCTAAAATACGTTTCTGAAGATCCTTTTGTCCCTCCAAAAAAACCCGCTGGAGTTTTTCATCATTCTCCTGATTATAGGCTTCAAGAACGAGTTGCTGTTCTAAACTTAACAGTTTTGTAACGGCTCCCCAAATCGCTTTAAAGTCCTTTCCTACTATGTTGTCGCTGATTAAATGAAATAACGCATGTTGCAAATTTTGAAAAGCCCCCATATACCAAGATGGATCAAGACCAATACGGTAATGAACCTTCGCAACTACAAGACGATTTTCTATAAACCTTTGATCGACTGTACCATCAAAAAGCTCTATTAAATGCTTTTTCAACGTAGTCCTTAATCTTTCAACACTACTATTTTGTTCTATAATGTTTTTTAAATCAGGGACTTGAAGAATAGTTTCATAAAATTCGTTGACAAGTCCATCAATATGCGTTTCAACTAACGGTTTTACATATGCGACAAAATACAAATCTTCTTTTGAGAGTTTAAGCATTTTGACTTTTTCAGTAACCATCGGATGTGAGACGATTATCCTCTCAGAAATAACTTCTTCATTTTGCCAATAATTCTTTCTCAATGCTTTTTCCTTTCGTTTTTTAAACAAAATCAATCTCCTCCAACTATATTCTCTCTTTATATCTATCTGTCTGTCCTATTCATCATACTACTTTTTTATTCAAATAACAGCAATAATTGATTCAAAAGAACTACTTTTTTACCCTTGACAAGATGTGTATAGTATTTAATAAATGATTCTCTTCACTACCAATGTATTTCAGCAATGATAAAAGACTTGAGAAAAACGGTTCTCTCATAAAATCATGCTTTGTTATACGTCCCTGTTTCTATGAAACTTGTAGAATAAAAAAATCTCTTACCGTTTCATGGAGTCGAAATAAAAAGGGTTGTGAAATTGTGAGGAACCAAAATTGAGCAAAGGCCTAAGATTCATAAACGTTTTACTGCAATGCGATAAAAAAAAGCTCCCTGCTGTCAAGAAATTCGACTGATAGAGACCTTTTCTAAAACATTTCATTATTTATTTTTATAACATTGATGCTTAAAGATTAGTTCATCCAGCCGCTGACTATACTTTAGCGTTTCTGAATTTAACAAGCCGTAATGATGCCCTGATACCATCATTTGTTCTCTTAACATTTCCATATCTTTGAATAAGTCTTCATTCTCTCTTTCTGGATTCACCGCGTTATCCTCCCAAACAACAGCCAACATAATGGAAATTATAGCCTATTTTAAAAAAAAAGAAATTATCTTGTTAAATAATGGAAGAAGTAAATAATAGAATAACGAATCCAGTTTTTAGTGGAAGCAGCACTAATTTGTATCGCTCCATTTCGCATAGTGTTGTATCACTAAGGGAACTCTAAAAAATGGAAAGGAATGAGTACATGAACAAGGATGACATTCAATCCGTATTTGAGCGATGTGCCCTTGGCCATATAGGAGAATCTTTTGCTTACAAGCTTTGGATACAAGGATTTGCCGATGAGCTAGAGGAAGAAGTACTAGAAGACTTTTTATTATGTTTTGATTATAAAGAGGACCCCAGCACGTTTGTTCATGAATTTTTATACCACTTTGCTACATTTACTGTCGTAAGGAAAAGTTTTATTGAAAGTATTGAGAATGGATAGAAGGTGGATGACTCGTCCAAAAAATAAGCTGGCGAGACATCCGAATACCATCAAAATTAGCGAAATACAGTTGCTGGAACATCGAAGAAATTCCACAATAATAAAATAAAACAGAAAGAAATTAGCCATGCAATTGGTGGTTTTTTATAATGGATCAAAAGTACTAAAAACATCACAATATTAAAAATGACAGACCACCATATATTCCAGCCATTGAAATGTTTTAAAAAATGTAATTGAATATCAATGACCTCATTAATTGAATAAAAGAGTACCCACCCTAAAAAATAAAAAAACTGTTTCACTTTGTTATGTTGTGGAAATTTGGCCAGATAAATAAGTACAGTTGCTGGGTACTTAATGTACATAATCAATAAAGAAATATGAGAATTTGTAAAACCGATGCTGCTGTCAAATTGTAAAGGAGTGTACTTCCACATTGGAAAGGAATCAGATAATAGGTATAAGTAAATAAAATCTCCCATTATGAAAAAAAGAATAGTCGAATAATATTTCTCCCAATTTTTCCAGTCTCCCCACTTCCATAAAGCTAACAGCCATACGAAAGCATAGATAATACTACTCATGTATTTACTCCTAATCCAATATTTATTATTTCCATTTTATAACATTTGATTAGAATTGTAAATATTTCCTATGTGAGAGACCTGTAACAGGTAGAAAGTTTTATAAGGTTACCATATTTTCTTTGCCTCTTCCAACTGTTCGTTATGAATCGTTGGTTTTTGCAAGAGCAGTGGACAAATTTTATTATATTCCTTGATTTTTTTGTTAATTTTCTTCAATTCATCAGCATTTTTACAAGATTGAATAAGTGCCGAAATTTCTTTTTGCAGCTTAAGCCACGGTGGTAAATAACCTGCATCCTTTGCTATTTTTTGAAAATGTTGAAAAGTATCCATCTTTAAATACTCTTTCGGAAGAGCTTTTCCTCTCCACTTTTCCTGGTAACGATCTTTCTCACCTGAACGTTCCAGTATATCACCAATCAAATCATTGTACTTCTTTTCCATTTTTGCTCCTCCTCTGTTTAACATCAATAAGATTAATAGCATTAATGAGAGTAGCATGTTATGCTTTTGTGGAAAGCAGACTGAACTATTTAGTAGGTGAACCATTTGGATAAAGAAAAAATCATCGAACGAACAAAAGAATATGTATATAGCGAACTTCATAATGAGGGGAGCGGACATGATTGGTATCATATCGTCCGAGTAACGAACCTTGCAAAAACCATTGCCTCTAAGGAGAGGGCAGATCTCTATATTTGTGAACTGGCTGCCCTTCTCCACGATATTGCTGATGAAAAATTAAACAGCAGCGAATCAGAGGCGCTGCAAAAAGTCAGGCACTGGATAAATTCTGTTGGAGTGGACAGAACTACAGCACAGCAAGTAATTTCCATTATTTCTACGATGTCCTTTAAAGGTGGGAATCAACCAGAAATGACAACCCTTGAAGAAAAAGTGGTTCAGGACGCCGATCGTTTAGACGCAATCGGAGCAATCGGAATCGCAAGAACCTTTGCCTATGCAGGCTCAAAAGGGGACCTTATCTATGATCCAGCACTCAAACCTCGAGAAACTATGACGAAAGAACAATATAGAAACGGGAAATCTACCGCAATCAATCATTTTTATGAAAAGCTTCTGAAACTAAAAGAAACGATGAATACAACCTATGGGAAACAACTTGCTGAAGAACGGCACCGTATCATGGAACGCTATTTGCAGGACTTTTTCAACGAATGGGAGAACGATTGTCCGTAGCAGATAACATTGTTCTTCATCAAGCTGTTCGTGTACAAACAGATGAAATATGGGCTAGATGATGTCTTCCATGCCATGAATACAGTGCTATATTCTGACTGATTGTCACAGCTCCTAGTTCTGGGTGGATAAACACTTTTTGAACATCTTCCATAGTGAGGCTGCGGAGTAAAATGACCATTCGATGATGAAGTGATTCTAGTAGTTTTATAGAAACAGCAACCGGCTCATTACTGTCAGCTAAATTTGCCCATTTATCTTGTTCGTATGGCTTAATCGTTGGCTTATCTTCAGTAATTGCTAATTTAAAACGAATATAAGCATTCAGATGACTATCGGCAAGATGATGAAAAACATGTCTGACTGTCCAGCCTCCTTTCCGATATGGAGTATTAAGTTCCTCTTCTGTTGCATTTACAGCAATTTCTCGTAAAAGCTGCGGCAGCATTTCGATATCATTAATCCAATTGTCAATCTGTTGTTCAGTTATGTCTTGGTTAAGATGAAATTTTCCAATTGGAAATTTTTCGTCCATGCAGATCCCTCCTTAGTATAAATTCAAATCTTCTCCCTCTTCCTCTTGCCTCTTTTTAAACAATAGGTTTAGTTTTTATGTCGCTTTAGATTGCTGACAACTAAAAAAACAAACAACAAATCGTTCGTCTTCTACTTATCTTGTCAACTAAATTCCCTTCAAAAAGACAACTATCATTAATAAGATTATTAAAGCAACTAAGAAAAACGGCCCTAGACCTGAACTAAAGACGATATAAACTTTTATATGCTTAATCGCCAATATGATCAATAATAAAACTAAGAAAAGACCAAGGAGCAGTACGATGGGCATATTTCTGTTTCTTCTCAATAGTCATTCAAGCCCCCTACTGATGCTTATTTTTTCGCATTGGACGTTGACCTCGCCTTAATAATCCTTATGAACAGAAGATCTTGTATTATTCATAAAAAAGCTTTAAGAGCCATGTTTAAAATAAAGAAGAACCTAAGTTCTTTCTTACAAGCATACTGAAAAAATCACTGCAATTACTCCAGACGATTGTACGGTATTTCTCCCTCAAATCATTCCCCTTTGTCATTACTTCAAACCGTCCTCCCCGCCCTCCCTTACTACCAAACAATTCTACCGCCATCTCGCATCCCAGCACTTAGCTTTATGCCATAAAAAATAGTGCATTCTTTTTTTCTAAATGTAAGATAAGGTCAGTTTTTCAATTTCCACACACCATGAGCATATTTCCATCTGGATCTTTGAAAACAAAAAACTGATTATGCTGGATGTCTGTTACAAGCTCAACATCATTCGCTTGCATAAATTCGTAAGCTCTAGCAATGTCGTCAGTAGCAAATTGGATCACTGGCGCATTTAATCTCGGAATCTGTCCATCCTCACTGCGCCACATTGGCATCGTGTCAAGAATTAGCCCTGCTCCGTCCATTTTGGCAACAAACAAATGCTCAAAAAAATCATCACCCTCTTCAATTGCTAAGATCTTGCTGTACCATTCTTTTGCTCGTTTTACATCGGATACTGGAATAAATACTAAATTAATTTTATTTTTTATTGGACTTTTCAAAACCATTCTCCTCCCACTTTCAACGTTTTACGTGCATAAATTTCAACCACTGTTTTTGCTTTAAGTAACTTCTTATGTAGATGAAAAAGGCTAGCGTAGAAATTCCTGCGGCAATAGATGTTATGAGCATATGGGCTGTGTAGATGCCCACACCAATACCAGCAAGACCTAGACACAGCAGCTGAAAAGCTTGCTTTTTAAAATTCTCGTACTGGGTAAATCGAAACGCTCTTCTTTGCTCTAATTCCTTTAATTCTTCTAATTTTTGAGGTGAATCTAAAAAATTGGTAACTGCATGATAGAAACTAAATATTGGACTTGAACGAATCCATTGCCAAACTAATGACCATGAGGAGTGACCATTTTTTCTTAACCATTTCACAAATACAGGCTTTGTTAGCTCAAGAACATCCTCCTCTTGCGCTAGTTGTGCGACAATCCCTTCAATCGTCATAAATGCCCGTCCTAAAAACACAAATCGAGTCGGAACTTGAATAGGTAGCTGTTGAATAAGAGCAGTTATTTCTAATTTTAAAGCAACAATATCAAGTTCAGAAAATTGCTTCGGTTGATACGATAGCATTTCTTCCAATAGCTTTTCAATCGTTTTCGATTCAGCTTCTCGAAGGATAAAGCCCAGTTCGGTCAAACATTGCACTGCCTTACGATAATCCTTTGCCAAGATGCTTTCGATAAGTCCTTGAAAGTAGCTAGCATCCTTATTAGTAATTTCTCCAATCATCCCAAAATCCAACAAAGCAATTTTACCTGTGTTCGTAATCAGGACATTCCCCGGATGTGGATCGGCATGAAAAATACCTGGTTCCAACCATTGTGGCAGAAATAACTCAATTAGCTTTTGTGAAAGTTCACGTCCATAAGCAACATCTCCCACTGATTTAGCCGCTTGAGTAATTTTTTCTCCTTCAATCCATTCCATGACAAGGATTTTCGATGTACTTAATTCTGGAAACAAAGAAGGAATTTGTACATAATCAAATGTCTCAAATCTTTTCTTAAAATAAATCTGTGTTTTCATTTCATGACGGTAATCTAATTCTCGTTCTATCACCTCCTTTAATTCTTGATAAAGAATATCAAAATCGATAAAGCCTTTCGGCAATGGTACAAGATGGTTAGCAAACCAAATAACAATTTTTAATGTACTGAAATCAGTGGTAATAATTGAATCGATATGGGGACGCTTGATTTTAATAGCAACCTCCCTGCCATCATTTAATAAGCCCTTATAGACTTCACCAATAGAGGCAGATGCGACCGCTTCTTTTTCAATCGTTTGAAATCCTGACTCGTATACAGAACCCCATTCATTTTTCAAAATTTTTTCGATGTCATTCCAACTAGATGGAGGAACATGATCAGTCAAATCCTCTATTTGTTTAATAAAAGAGGGAGGAAGGAAATCAGCACGCGTGCTTAAGATTTGCCCAATTTTTATTAGCAGTCCCTCTAGCTCAAATAAAGTTTTTCGAAACTTAATCCCACTTTCTTCCCAAAGCTTGTCCCACTCAGCCGGGCTCTTCTTTCGAATTCGAAACCAGGAAATTTTAAAAAATATTGTAAAAGCAAGAGACAGTATTTTCGACATTCTAACAACCTTATTTTTTGTGGCCATATGTTAACTCCATTGAAATTGATTAATTTAGCTCTTCACAAAAAAAGCTTTGACTCGACTAGTTCCATCCACTAGCAGCCATTGTTTAAAATCTATTAAAAAAACCCTTTTTACACTTTCTGACAAAGCATCCTCAGATAACTTTTTCCAATTTTTCTTTATTTAAATATCTACTGTTTACCTTCGACACTGTTAATCTCGTAACCTCATTTTTCCAATGCTAGATTTAATGAAAAGTAACAATCATCTATGAGGTCTCTGTCCTTTTGATCATAGGCATATAATAGAAGTAAGACGTATGAATATATCGCTTTGAAACGAGCCAATTTTTTTATTTCTTCTTCCCCGTCACCATACGCTTGAAAAAATACATCTCTGCTTTCTGATGGGAGATAACTATATGCAATAGACAAATCAATGGCTGGACTTCCAATATGTGTATCACCCCAGTCGAGAACAGCCGTAATTTTTCCTTCATCATCGACTAGCATATTGCGAAGGTGAAGATCCCCGTGGACAAGCACTTTCTTCTCGTCGACAAATGTATCCTCTACCGTTGTTATAAATTGTAGAAGGGAGCTGTATAACCCATCGCTTAAGCGATTTTCCGTTTTTAAGGAATTGATTCTTTCTATCAAAAGCGGTTTTCTTTTCTTAAGATCCAATCTTCCCAAATTATCATAAGGTATTTGTAGCTTTTCAGCATGTTGAAGCGGAAAGTTATGAAGCTTTCGTAAAAATTCCGCCAAGATTATTGTTGATTTCATTCTTTGCTCTCTTGTTAATTTTTCAGGAATCATTCCGCCAAGGTGTTCATACCCGCTAAATGCCCATGGAAAATCGGATTGTGTTTCCCCAATATATTGTGGTTTTGGAATTTCCAGTGGCAAGCTCGGAGCAATATTCGGCAAGAGGCGATTCTCTATTTTTATTAATTCCCCAGCTATCTCCCTGCGGGGAAATCGAAAAACATATCGATCATTAATTAAAAAAGCGGTATTATCAAACCCTTTTGCAAAAGTGGTCACTTTTAATATCGTTAAATTCGGGAATTGATTTTTAATCAAGAGCGCAGCTTCTTCAGCCGTCATAACCTTTTCAGGATTCCAAAATGCCGCCATTTGCCTCAGCCTTTCTCGTTTTTAAAAAACATTAAATTTTCAAAATTCATCAATATTTTCCTTCATCATATCAATCTTTTTTCATTTATCCTAGCCCTTTTTTATATTTTATTTCACCTTAAAAAACCAACGATAAAACAAGTGTGACGCATAATTCGTCAATCCGATCGTGAGAAAACTCCAATACCATCTCCATTTCACATATTTAATTAAATTCGTATATTTTTCCGCAAGAACTTCAATCCCCGTAAGCAGACCTGTGTAAAAGATATTATAAAATGCCCTGATCCAAAAAGGTTTCTTTTCTGGGTAATATAAATTAAAAAGTGCACAAAAGGCCGGATAAAAAAAATATTCATATGAAAAACTGGACTTATTGACTCTCTTGAAAAGTCTAACTGGATAAATTATGAAGCGATTTTCTACGACTAGTAAACCAAATAACCACGTCATACTTTGTTTAAAAAAGTAAGCTAACAGCGCTTGCCGCATTCGCTGTTTTGGCACAAAAATCAACAAAAGACCAGCTGTAAAAATCCAAATCGTATACAATATCATTTTATCTCTCTTCAATAAAGCCACCTCACTCAAATATTGATACATTTTTTAGCCAGAACTTGTTATAAGTCCATGATGATTTTTGCTCATTTCTTGCAATGGTCTGTAAGACCAAGGCTTCACAAGAAATGAGTTAAAGATCTTTTATCAACATTTCTTTTTAACAAGGCCTTCGCTAAATTTGAATATTTGACTGTCCACCACCGCCTATTCGTTGAATTTATTTGCAAGTTATATTTTGCACCAAAAAATAAGAAAAATTTATTTTTGTAAACAAAATTGTTTTAACCTTATTTTAAATAAAGAAAACAATTGACAATAAACAAACGTTTCTGTATTATGTCTATAATTAAATAAACAAATGAAAGAGTTGTTTACTAAATGGTTGATAACACATTATTTTGGTCAGTTGCCGTAGAGGATCTATCAAAAGGTTATATTTTCAATAAAGCTAGTGATGAATTTATTTGTCTCATTTGTAATGAAAAATTTGAAAACGGAATCATCTATCCAAGTTCATGTGAAGGTATCTACTTTGAAGCAAAAAAAGCGATTACTGAGCATATTCAAAGCGTTCATCATTCAATGTTTGCCTATTTATTAAGCTTGGGTAAGAGGCATACTGGTTTATCAGTTATTCAAAGAGATCTTCTTCATTACTTTTCTCAGGGCATTTCTGACAAAGAAATCGCCCAAAAGCTCGATTCGAGTACATCCACGATTCGAAATCATCGCTTTAAATTAAAAGAAAAAGAGAAGCAAGCGAAAGTTTTTCTAGCACTCATGAAATTGCTAGAAAATAATGAAGTGAAGGAAGAAAATTTTGTAACATTTCATAAGGGGGCAAAAATGGTGGATGAAAGATATGCTGTTACGGAAATAGAGCGTGAGAAAATATTAACCACTTATTTTAAAAACGGACTAGATGGACCTTTAGACACTTTTCCTAGTAAAGAAAAACGGAAATTAATTGTCCTCCAACAAATTTTAACTAAATTTGAAATAGGAAAAAAATATACTGAAAAAGAAATCAATGCAGTTCTTAAACCAATTTTTCATGACTATGTGACATTAAGAAGATACTTAATCGAGTATGGATTTATGGAACGTGCTCAAGATGGGACTACGTATTGGAGATGTACTTAAAATAGATGGAAAGGTTTCATCCTTCCTTTACCTATCCGGAGATCTTAAGTAAAACTTCTCCATTTTCAATAACTTCAGCTTGGAGGAGGTCTGAAGCATGGATCGATTTATTCTTTTAATGCTTGCGAGTATTTTAGCGGGGTTTGCCCTTCTAAGAGTACCTCTAGATGATACTTTTTTAGCAAGTTTAGCTCCTGTTACAACCATTATCGGCGTATTAGCTGTCGTTATCTTTGCGCTTGTTATTATATACAAAGGAGTCATGGCACTCGTTCGTAATTAGTTAATGAATGGGGTCAGTTATCAAAACTGATCCTTTTTTTATGTAAACGCTTATATTGAAATTTCTGTATAGAGGATGTTCACTCCACAAAAATAAACACTATATTTATAGTATTAATATTTAATTTATAAGTTTAATCACTTAAAATAGAGGGTAATAAACTTTAAGATTTTAGACGATAGCTGGAGGATTAAGATGGAATACAATTTTGAAAAGTCATACAACCTAAAAGAATTTATTGAACTTAACAGCAAGAAATTTGAAGATAAATTATTAACAGAGGCCGTAAATGTTAGGGATAAAATTAATGAGATTCTGGCTATTGGCAATATCGATCTTGTCAATAATGCACATAAGCTTGTCGTGTACATTATCGATGATGAAGAAGAGAAACTAACTCTTTTTGCAAAGCAAGAAGGAATAGCTTGGGCGACACATTCTATAGATTTAAACTTTAAACTTGAATGGGTTCAAGCAATTCGAAGGACATTGTGGAGATTTATTCAAATCTATTACAAAATGAGCAACAATACGAAGCTAAGCGATTTTTTTGATTTAGAACAACAAATAAATAATCGCGTCGATCAATTTTTAAATTCATTTTTTATCAGTTATTCTACATATAAAGATTCCTTGATTACAGCTCATAGAGAATTAGTTGAAAAACTATCAGTCCCAATCATCCCGATTACACCTGATGTTTGTATCCTCCCATTAATCGGCTCTATTGATTCTTTAAGAACATCCATTCTTGAAGATAAAGTACTGACAGAGATCGGTCAAGCACACATTCAAACGTTAATTATGGATCTTTCCGGCATTGCCGAAATCGAAAATGATATCATTGGGAATTTAATGAAGATAATTGATGGTGCGGCCTTGATGGGCTGTAATACAATTATCACTGGCCTTAGACCAGAAGTTGTAAGAAAAATTGTAAAGATTGGAGTCAAATTTGATTTCCATACGAAAACATTCGGCAGTCTTCAACAAGCATTAAAACAATTTATCAAATAACTCATTTTAAAGCTTTATGGAAGGCAGATAGCTTCTTATTACACCTTTTCAATAAACTTCTTCTCAAATTTCTTCATTTTGCACGTTCATGTTCTGAAACTCAACGATCGGATTGATACCGAAATAGTCTTCAATCTTAACTACGTTAACGTTATTCATTTCCGCTGCATCCATCGCAATTACCATCGTTCTTGGCGTTGCATCATCTGTACAGCCAGCTTCAGAGTCTACTTCTAAATACAAGCTTACCTCAGTTTTTTCTTCATTTAATGTTGCCAATTTGTACTGTAAAGGACAGCTACTTGACTCGATTATTCCAAGAAAGATAGCTGACTGTTGATTCCAATCAATCTCAGCAGGGTTATCGGTAAGGCGAAAATGTTCCCATAGCTTATCAAAATCCTCTTGATTGGTCACCTTATAAACTAAGATCCCCTTTTCTGATGATGAGTAAAAATTTACCGGAAATGACTTTTCAGTATGAATTAAATCACTTGCTACTGTTTGAGCACTTGTATTCCCACATCCTTGCAACATAGCAACGACAGTTACGAATATCATAAATACTAGAAATGGTTTATTTCGCATTCACGATCTCCCCCGCATAAATCAATTGTAAAAGAATATAAAATTCCCCTACCTATAATGACGATCGATCAAAGGGATAGTTTCATTTTTTTATATTACATTTCTGTATCTTTTGAATAATGTACGAATATGGACTTAGGTGATTTTTTGCTAATAAAAGAATATGACTACTTTTTACAAAACAAAAAAATTGAAAATGATGATAATCTTATTAAAAAGATGGACATTTCATTAGGGTTCATTTCGATTATTGCTATTTAAACCGCATCAATTTATGCAGCTACAAGGTGGATGATTTAGAAAGCATTCCATTTACCCGTGTCTTTGAGTAAAGGGGCAAATGGGGAACTATCCAAAAAACAAGCTGCGAACATATCGTCAAAACCATCGTAATCGTGAAAGAATAACTACTATTCTCTTTTGCTTTTCTCTCGTTACTTTATCCATCCTCTCTATTACGAAGTAATCTGCTCGTTTCATCTAATTAAAATTCAGAAGCTTTCACCGTATAACACTTATCAAGCTATACAATTTTAACAAGGACGGGATAAACATAGGGGTCAATTGGTTCATCGATAATACGCCAATCTGAAGCTTTAATAACTGGAAGCACTTGACCATGTATCGTCGTAACTTCGATAGTCCCTTCAAGTTCAACCCAACTGTCTTCCTTAAGCTCAGGCATTTGCTTGAACTCCGTTAATAACCCTAAAACACTTGCATCTGCAATGCAATGAGTGATGAGAAATCTTGCTAAAATAAATTGCTGCTTTTCTAATCCTTGCTCTTTATAGACGAAAGCACTTAATTTAATTTTGCGACCGGCAAACGCTTCTGGATTAGAAATCATCTCCCCGTGATAGGACGAATACATATCCGAAGACATATTGATCAACCCAGCTTGTTCAAGACTTGCTAACTTCCGATTATATTCCTCTTCGTTCATATAGTTTTCATTACTGATAACTTCATCATGGGTTTCCATAAGGCCAGCATGAGGAAGTATTGAACCTTTATTGACAGCAATTGAAGCGCCTAAGGTGGTTGGTGGCAATGCAAAACCCGTTACTAACGGAAATAGAATAATGGCATAATGAATAAATTTTATAGTTCCTCCATTATGAGAATGAGAACAAGCTGGAGAACAGTCAATGTGGATGTCATCTCTTCCCCAAATGCGAAACAATTGTATTAAAAATAGTAGAAAAAAGACCCATGAAGCAATTATGCTCATAATTTCATATTTCGGATTAATATAATTGGAGATCTCTCCAGTCAAATGGAGCTTCATAAAAAATAAAGCAAAGGCTGCTAATAAAGCAGCTTTTAGTAAATGTTGAAAACGAACTCGCACCACTTCTTTTCTCCCCCTTTACATCCCAATTAAGCTAACAAATATAAACACAACAGCCGTTATTATGGCGAGTAAAACAAATACAAACTTTGCGCGAAATACGCTTAATAACATAATTGTATTTTTTAAATCGATCATCGGACCGTATACTAAGAAAGCTAGTATTGAGGTCGGTGTAAATAAATTCATAAATGAAGCACCAATAAATGCATCAGCTTCCGAACAAAGTGATAAAAAATAAGCAAGCCCCATCATGACGATCGTTGAGCCTATTACCCCGTTGCCTAATAATAACAGTGATTGCGCAGGTACATAAGTTTGTACAAAAGCGGCAATAAACGCCCCTATAATCAAAAATTTCCCCATATCAAAAAACTCATCAATAGAATGGTTGATCATTCCTTCCAGGCGCTGTAAAAATGTTTGGTTATGATGATGTGCTGAATATGAACCTGGATGATTTATCGCATGTTTAAATTGGTTCGTTTTATAAAGTACACTTATAATGAAAGCGATCATAAGTGCTGCAAGAAAACCTACTCCCATTCGCAGCAATGCCATTTTTGCATCATTTCCAAATGCCATATAAGTTGATAAAACGACAATTGGATTAATAAGCGGACCCGTTAACATAAATCCTATTGCTACATAAATCGGAACCCCCTTTGCTACTAACCTCCTTATAATTGGCACGATCCCACATTCACAAGCAGGGAACAACGCACCAACAACACAGCCCATAAAGATCCCCAACCATCTAGTTTTTGGTATCCATTTTCGAATATGATCCTCCGAAATAAATATTTGAATAAAACCGGCAATGAACACTCCAATTAAGACAAAAGGAATGGCTTCTATTAATATGCTTAAAAAAATAGTATTTAACTGTTGAAACGAATTAGGAATATGATTTAATACTTGTTCACCAGCAAACTGACTGAACATCACAACATATACGACGATAACGAAAACTACTAATCCTGTAAGATCTAGTAAATATGAATGCAGCTTGACCATTTCCTTATTCATCTCCCACCACGAAAGTTCGCTTTTACTGGTTCTATCTTTCAAATCTAGTAATGCTGAAAAGGTATAGTCTAGTATATTTGCGACAACATCATTTATTACTAATATTTTTAAATAAAACGTAATTATTACTATTTACAATCCGTAATGATTACGATATTATCAATATCGAACTTATTTTTTGAAAAGAGGTACTTAAATGCAACGAAATTTCATAATAGCACTTATTTTTGTCGTATCTTTATTTTTCTATGGCTGTAGCAACGCCCAGAAAAACGATGGGACTGAACAAACAACAACTTTAGAGGACGAAACAAATAAATTGAGCATCTATACGACTCTTTATCCTCTTGAAGACTTCATTAAGAAAATAGGCGGAGATTATGTAGAAGTCGAAAGTATCATTCCAGCCGGCGCTGATGCTCATAGCTATGAACCAACGACTAAACAAATGACAAGTATAGCCGTTGCCGATGCGTTCATCTATAACGGCTTAAATATGGAACCTTTTGCAGAGAAAATTGCTACTTCCTTAAAAAACGAGAATGTAAAATTTGTTGAAGCTGCAAATGGTGTTGATGCGATTGCTCATGAAGACCAGCATCAACACGAAGTTGACGAACATGACCACGATGATGATGAGCACAGTCACGGAACTGAAGAACATGAGCATGAACATGGCGAAGATGAGCACGAACACGGTGCTGAAGAGCATGAGCATGAACATGATGATAAGCACGAACACAGTGCTGAAGAGCATGAGCATGAACATGGCGTTGATGAGCACGAACACAACCATGACCACGGTGGAATCGATCCTCACATCTGGTTAGATCCGACGCGTGCTGTCAAACTTGCGGAAAATATCAAAATCGCTCTAATTGAATTAAATCCTGATGCACAGGAATATTTTGAAAATAATTTTGTGGCGTTAGCTGATGAGTTAACAACACTAGATCAGCAGTTTAAAGATTTAGTAGAATCAAAGAATAATCCAGAAATCCTCGTATCACACGCTGCCTATGGCTATTGGGAGGAACGCTACGGGATCAAACAAATCGCAGTATCTGGCCTTACACCGGCAAATGAACCATCTCAACGCGAGCTTAAAAAGATTGCAGAGCTGGCACAGGAAAAGCAACTAAAATATATTCTCTTCGAACAGAATGTTACATCTAAGATCGCAGAAATTGTAAAAAATGAAATTGGTGCTACACCGCTTTATTTATACACAATGGAGTCCATTTCAGAAGACGAGAGGAATAATGGCGAGGATTATTTTAGCCTAATGAATAAAAATCTTTCTACATTAGAACAAGCGTTACAATAAAAATAAAATAGTACAAAGACAAGGGTTATTACTGCATTTGTATCGACTGTAGACAAACTCTCGAGCAAGTCAAGTTTGTCTGCAGTCTTTTTTGATTTAAAAATCTCACCAACAAAACATGGAAAACATACGTTAACTAGCGTACATTATGTTCAAAATGTACGCCTTTTTGGTGAAAATTTAACATCTTTTACAAATTAACTGAACAACTCCAAATATGTCCACTATCCATAATAATATATAAGCATTAGCGATCCTTTTACTTGAAAAGGGATGTGTAACCTAGATAGATGTGTTGGAGCTAAGATAGCCTCCTCTATATCCAATAAGTAATATGACCCTGCAAGGTTCAATAACAAGAACATATACTAGACATATCTAATATGTAAGAGCTTTATAAAATCAACAAATTTTTCATCTTTAGTCTTGGTAACATATGCTAAGTAAAAATCAAAACAATTAAGCCCTACTTTTCCTACGCTAAAGAACCAGCTTTGGACTTAATGTTAATTGTGTCACAATATCCATATTCTTTTCTCGTTTCCACAGTAGAAATTATGAATTCTACACAGAAAGCAATTGTTATACAGTAAACTTGTTGGAACTAACTATTTACATTTAGAGAGAATATAATAATAAAATCGATTGGGAAATAAAGGATATTCTTAGAAATGAAAAAACTCTGAAGAGCTTTCTCTCTAGATAGCACTCTGGGGACAAGTAGACAGGTTTCTTATCCTTTAATTATTTTTAATTGATATATAGGTTCTTGATTCATTTTACAAAAACATATTTATTGATTCAGGTACAAGCATATTTCTAAGTAAGTAAATATAAATCTATGTTTATCTCTGCTGAAATATAATTAATGAAACCTATTAAAGTTGACTCGAAATACATAGCAGGTACATTTTCTTCTTGAACCTTTATTGTGATCGATAACAAATAATCAAGGTTTAATTTTTTCTTTAAAAAAATTAATTCCTCACTTTTATTATGAAGTTTATATAAAATTTTTTTAATCTGTTCATTTATGTTTAAGGACTCTTCAAACCCAGAACTAATTGACCAACAAGTTTCCTTGCGTACTAAATTACGATTTTTTATCGGGTCGCCTTTATGATAAAATTCACAAGGGATCAATCCTAAAACATTTGAAACTGCCTCTTCTTGGAAGTCCTCTCCAATGATATTAAATTCTGCACAAATTTCTGTTCCAGCCATTTTATCAGAACCTCCTACTTAATATACTTACCAGTTGGAATTCTAGTTCCTTTTCGCTTTAAATAACTGCGATTAACTTTCTGAAAATTAAGTTCTATTTTGTTTTTTACCTTTTCATAGACCGCTAACATAGACCAGAAAATTGCATACGGATTTTCACCATCAGGATTATTTAACATCACTGGAGTATTTTGTACTTATACACGATGCCCTTGTCTTTGTCATGTTTAAACGAATTCTACTTCAACCCATTTTCTCAAGCTATTAATAAACCATATTTTGCGCGCAAACTTTAAATCATCTCTTGTAAGTATTCTTTCCTCGACTATCCCATTTGTTAATAAATGCTTTCGAAACGTTCCAGCGAGCAGTCCGCTCCCCACAGGAGGAGTCCAAAGCTTGTCCGCCAGTTCTACTACAATATTTCCATTTGTAAATTCTGTTATCTCTCCGCTTTCATTCCACAACAGAACATCAAAAACATGAGGAAACTTGTTTTGAAAATATTGATATAGAGCTCGATTGGTTGTTTTATGAAATAGAAAAGGGCTTGTACTATTTACTGGTTCATCGGCCAGAATCACCTGATGGGTTGTCTGAATCGCTGTACTAAAAGGATGAGATTCTATCGTTACTTCCCCGTTTTCACTTAAAAGAAGGCGTACTCTCCATTGTCCTTTATTTTTTTTAGTTGCCAACTTTAAGAGCCTTTTTTGCAAGTTTTCATCTGAAAAAGTATAGCCAAAATATGATGCCGAGTGGCGCAATCTTTGCAGATGCTCCGCAAGTAAGAAAAATTCTCCCTCTTCTAAAAGCATTGTTTCGAGCAACTGAAATTCTGTTCGTATTTCTTGAAGAATACTTGCTTTCGCAACCACTTCACCGTACTCACCTGTTGTCGTTGAATCCCACGTTATTCCCCCGCCAACGCCATATGTAGCCTTTTTTGTCTTTTCCTCAATCGAAATTGTTCGAATCGGAACGTTAAAAATTGCTTCCTTATCAGGTGTAATATAACCAATCGCTCCACAGTATACTTCCCGCGGTTCACTTTCTAACTCAGAGATTATCTCCATTGTTTTAATTTTGGGAGCTCCAGTAATTGAACCACAAGGAAAAAGAGCTTTAAAAACATCCGTAATGGATGTGTGCTCCGGAATCATTGATGTGATCGTGGAAGTCATTTGAAAAACAGTAGGATACGGCTCAATGTGAAATAGCTGCTCTACCTTTACTGTGCCTGGATCTGAGAGCATTCCTAAATCATTACGTAATAAATCGACAATCATGACATTTTCAGCTCGATCTTTTTCTGAATTTTGTAATGACTCTTTGTATTCTATATCTTCTTCATAAGTACGACCACGTTTAATCGTGCCCTTCATCGGCCTCGTCGTCATTTTATTGCCGCTTAAATGAAAAAATAATTCAGGTGACGCAGACAAAATGCGATGCTCACCTATGTTCAAATACGCACAATAGTTTGATGACTGTGCTTTTTTCAGCCGTTCAAAAAAAGCAAGATCATCCCCTTCAAATTCAGAATGAAGACGAAGGGTAAAATTAGTTTGATATGTGTCACCATCTTCTATATGCTTCTTTATCATTTCTAAAGCTGCATCATACTCATCTCTTTGAACAGAAGGCTGCCACGAAGTAATCTGATAAGATCCAGAACTATTTAATGATCGATGCTCGACATCGGCAAAAAGTCCAAACCATAGTAACGGCATTTTACCGTCTTCTCTTACTTTAAATGCTGGATCAAATGCTGGAGCACTTTCATATGTGAGAAATCCTGCTGCATAATATCCTTCCTCTACAGCTTCTTCAATTTTTTGTAAACTTGGAATGACTTCTTCAATTGTTTGAGCCATAATAATTTTTTCTGGGTTGCTAAAGGTATGAGGAGTAATATGACCTTTGGTTGACGCAAATTCAAAAGATAATAATGGTGACTTTCGATTTCTATCATTCATGATTGATATTCCCCAGTTTAGTAAAGTTTAGAAGCATTTTTAAGCCAGACTCAGTCAAAATTGATTCTGGATGAAATTGTACACCCTCAAGCGGGTAGTATTTATGACGTATAGCCATAATTTCTCCCGCTTCAGTTGCTGCGCTCATAACAAAACCTGTTGGAAGAGGACTCTCCACAATTAAAGAATGATATCGCGTCACAGGCAAGGGGGTTTGAACGCCACGAAACACCCCTTTTTCGTCATGCTCAATATAGGATACTTTCCCGTGCATAGGTAGGGCTGCTTTTTTTACGATCCCTCCAAAAGCATGTGCAATGATTTGATGTCCAAGACAGACGCCCAATATCGGGACTGACTTATACAATTGCTGTACCACTTGCAAACAAATCCCTGACTCCTGTGGAGTCCCTGGTCCTGGTGAAATAACGATGTGTGATGGTTTAAGACTCATCACTTCATTTAAAGTTATTTGATTATTACGGAAAACTTTCACATCAAAGCCACATTGACGTATATATTGAACTAAATTGTATGTAAAAGAATCATAGTTATCAATTACAAGTATCAAATTTCACTTTTCTCCATTTCACTAGTATAAAAACATTCCTATTATAGCGGATCACTCTTACTTCTGTGAAGACTAATGACTATCTCATCTCATTTATAACCGCTTCCACCAATGGTGGAAGCCATTCTTTTAAATTTGTAAACGAAAAACCTTTGTCCACAGCTTTTTTATTCGACATATACCACGATTCAGATATTGCATAAGGTGATAGCGTATTTTCCTCCCCATTGAACACAATGTTTGCCTTACTGCCTGTGTACACTTCAATTATTTTTATTAGTTCATTTAAAGAAATTTTTCCATTTGCAGTAGCATTGAATGGCCCTTCAACATCATTTTCCCCCGCCCATTGCAAAAAACAGGCAGCCTCTTCCGCATGAATATAAGACATTTCAGCTCCCAAATTAACAAATCCTATCGGCTTCCCATTCATCACATGTTCAATATGGAAATGCAAACGTCGTGTATAATCATCAATCCCCATGACAATAGGAAAACGAACAGCGACCACAGGAAATTTTGCATACTTAAAAAACACCGCTTCAGCCTGTCTTTTCCCCTCCCCATACGAAAAATCCGTGCTGTTTCCCATTTTTATTTCATAAGAATACGGATCAAAATCTGCTTCATGCTTTTCTCTTCCATCCATCGTATAAATCGATAAAGTTGAAGTGAACACTAGTTTGTTAATTTTCCCATTAAAAATTTCACAGAAGTCATATGCTTCATTTGGAGAAAAACAAATATTATCAAAAACAAGATCAAATGTGCGAGTTTTTACTTTCTCAGCAAATTGTTGTTTATTTTTCCGATCAACTGCAAGATGCTCAACTTTATTACCAAATGGATTTCCAGACTGTCCACGTGTAATAATCGTGACACGATGCCCATCTGCGATTAAAAGCTCCACTAATTTACGACCGAAAAAACGGGTTCCACCTAGGACAAGGACATTTTTCATTTTTTAAAATCCTCCTAAAAAGTAAGAATTTGAACATTCTCTAACTCATTTATCATGATCGCTCTGCTATACAGAAAATGACAATGTACATTAAAATTTATATTCAACAAACTGCGCTAACTTCCTGCTAAAAATAATGCCTTACTTAACACTATTATTGATAAAACGATTTTTGCTACATTTCATCTAAAAATCCTGGTTCACACGCCTTTCAGTAAGTATAATCCATAAAAAAATGGATTTTCTCTTATGAGTTTCATGAAATCGAAGAGAAAATAAGCCAAAAATTAACACGTGCATATTAAAAAAGCCTGCTAACAGAATAGTAGCAAGCTTCTTATCAATTCTCTTCCAAAGAAATTATTTTTTTAAAAACGCGCTTACTTAAAAGCTCATAGCCTTGTGCATTCAAATGTAATGAGTCACTAAATAATTGCTTTTCTTCATCATTCAAAAACAAATCTGCTGTTGGGACAAAGTAAGCTTGTTGGAAAGCTTGCGCTACCTTTCTCAATGATTGGTTCCAGCCTTCAATCGTTTCGAAAATTTCGGTTTCATTTTCATATTCAATGTACGGATGGTAAAGCCCTAAAACAATAATTGGAGCATGTCGATTATGCTGTCTTAAAAGAGTAATGATCTGATTAAAGCGGACTAAAAAAAGTTCCTTTCCTTTCGCCAGGTTTTCTTTTGGAAGTGGATTAAAGACATGTTGTGCGCTTTGGCGAAAATCATTTGTGCCAATGTAGAGAATGATATAATTTGCTTGATGGACTCTTCTTAATATCTTTCTTTGCTGTAATAGTTTTAATATGTCATTCGACGTAAATTTCGGTACACCATAGTTTTTCATTCGCACTGTCGGAGCTACAGTTTCCAATCTCTCCTTTACTCTGCCTACATAGCCTTTCTTCATAGGATCACCTGTTCCATGTGTGATCGAATCACCAAAGGCAACCATTTGCAAAGCACGACCAGCGGAAGAAGATGGAGTATAGATGGAAAATGCCATTGTCATAATGATCATAGAAATGAAATATTTTTTCATTGAAAAAGACTCCTAATAATTGCTTATTAAGAGTCTTCCCTAATCTTGTTCATAGCATGTATTACACTCTCCGTTGCTTGCTGCCTCCATCAACCGCATATTTTTTTGAAAAGTCAACCTTTAACTCGATTAATGGCTGAGCGATCTTACGAATCCATTTGCTCGACAAAATACCCGTTAGGACTAACGACAGCAATATTAACACAATAATTTGTTCTGATTCACTTAATACTTCTTCAAATTGACTGTTTCTAAAGTATTTCACAAAGAAGCCATGTAATAAATAAACATAGATTGAACCTGTTCCCCATTTTGTAAAGAAGTAACGACGGCGAGGCACTAAGGCTAAAAAGCTTAAAGTAGCAAGCAAGGCTACCGCATATACGCCAAGGCGAATGAAACCGCCATTAATGTCATATTCATTCACGACATCATAGGGCTTAGAACCGAATAACCATCTATATTCAAAAGTTGGGGCAATATAAACAACGAGAAAAATCGTTAATAAAACTCCAAATGATAAATAGCGAAATTTAATATGTTTAACCTTTTCAAAATGTTCCTTTTTCAAGTAATAGCCAAGAAGAAAGAAAGGAAAAAACACAAAAGTTCGTGATAAACTTAAAAAGTTGCTGATTTCATTAAAATAGCCCACAGCAATTCCTATAGCAACAGCGATGGACAAGGAAATAACTGGTGACCATTTGGCAAACGCAAACAGCATTACATTCCAGCAAAACAAGCTCATTAAAAACCATAGAGACCATTGAGGATCTAATGGATTCATTGCTGTGACACTTTGATCGATAAGAAAATAATAGTAGAACGAATAGATCGCTTGAAAAATTAAATACGGGATAATCAATTTTTTAGTGATTTTTTTGAGATAGCCCTTTTGATAAAAACCCTTTGCAAAGAAACCTGAAATAAGAATAAATGCCGGCATGTGAAATGTATATAGTGTCGTATATATCGAATAGATAAATTTGTCTTCGTGAATATAGGACTGGATTAAATGGCCAAATACAACAAAAAAGATAAGAAAAAACTTTGCATTATCGTAGTATGCTTCTCTATTTTTCATATTCAATCCTCCCAGTTGCTTTTATAGACTACCATACCCTATTTCTATACGTCTATAACATTCGAGAGGTTGTATTCTAGATTTGAACTTTTTAACAACACTGTAACATTCCTGTAATTCCCTAACATTCCTATTACATCATCCGCAAAAGTTTATTATTATAATATAACAATTTCCGACAGAATTTTTATGAAATGTCGATGAAAACTTGCCATACCAATATAGTTTACATAATAATATTATTGTATATTTTTGTCGTTGTTTATAGAAAAATGTCCACCTTCCTTAATAAATCACAAGGGCTTTTAAATTTAAAGTGCCTTTGTTAATCCTCCATCGACTATTAGCGCTTGACCGGTAATATATGTATTCGCATCTGAAGCCAAAAATACAACCGTTTTTGCAAATTCTTGCGGGTCGCCGTAGCGCCCCAATGGAATAGCTGCTTGTGCTGCATTTTGCAAGTCTTCAATGGTCATTTTTTTTCTTTCCGCCTGCTGTTGATCAATTTCAATAACCCGATCTGTAGCAAATTTTCCCGGTCCAAGAGTATTGATCAATATATTATCTTTCGCTAATTCTTGCGATAAGCTTTTTGCGAGACCGTTTACCCCTGCTCTTAATGTGTTTGATAATAATAATCTGTCTAATGGTTGTTTAATGGAAATCGAAGCAATATTGACAATTTTCCCTCCACCATTTTTTCTCATATATGGAAGTACTTCACGAATAGAACGAATATAGCTAAGCAATGTTAATTCAAATGCTTCCTGCCACGCCTGATCATCAAGATCGTCAAAATTTCCTGCACGCGGCCCTCCGCAATTGTTGACTAAAATATCGATCGTTCCAAATGCTGAAACCGTTTTTTCGACAAGTTCCTTTATATCCGTTAATTTCGTAATATCGCAAGGCTGTGCCTGCACTTCACCGCTTACTTCTCTCATTTCCCTCGCAACTGTTTGCAATGCTAACGCATCTCGACTTGTAATCATGACCCGTGCACCCTCACGAACAAATTCTTGAGCAATCGCTTTTCCGAGTCCTTTACTTGATGCTAAAACCAATACTGATTTCCCTTTTAATCCTAAATCCATTATGAATTCCCCCTCTTTTTCTTATTTTACACTCCTTTTCAACCAATTTTGAAGTAAAACGCTTACAAATTATTTTAATTATTTAGAATTATGCTCATCGCTTTAGTCTTAAAATATATGATTGCAACACGGCTTATGAGTCCGCTTTCCACATCGCTTTTCTCTAATTTCATGCATGGTACTTAATTTATTTTTAGAATGATGGTAAAATAGTATTGCTATCACAAGGTGATATAAATCACATGTCGTATCATTTCATTATGACAGTAATGGCGAAATATATTGTAAAGGACTACTTAAAGTGATAAATGAGAATCATAGTACACTGGCGATTCCAAAACGACCTTTGTCCAAAATTATTGCTGCCACTGTTAAGGCAGGTATTATTAAATCCAACTTAATTCCAATGTTTGCTGGTTTAACCCTCGCAATTTTTACGTATCAAAAAAATTTAGTTGAGGTCTACCCAAACGTTATTTATGCTTTTATCGGAACAACGCTCGTCATCGCTGCAGCTGGCGCCTTCAATAATCTTTATGATCGCGACATTGATGCGATTATGAAACGGACTCGAAATCGACCAACTGTTACAGGCGAGGTTTCACCTAGCACTGTTTTAGTGTTGAGCATCGTGATGTCGCTCTTAGGAATTAGCATCCTTGCATTGGCGACGCCATTAGCGGCTTTACTTGGCTTTCTCGGATTATTTTTTTATGTCGTACCGTATACGATGTGGTCAAAGCGAAAAACGATTTATAATACGGAAATTGGCAGTATTTCTGGTGCAATGCCTCCACTTATCGGTTGGGCAGCGATACATCCCGATATTACACATCCAGCAATCATCGGCCTTTTTGTTGTTACCGTTATTTGGCAAATGCCGCATTTCTATGCGATTGCTATTCGTAACCATGAAGAATACGAAGCAGCAAAGGTGCCAATGCTCCCGGTCGTAAAAGGAGTAAAAAGAACCTATACACAAACTAATATTTACCTATTTATTATGGTTGCGATGAGCTTTCTGTTTGGCACTTTAAGTCTTGGGCTAATGCTCGTTGCCTTGATCTTGAGTGTCGGTTGGCTTATTTTGAGTATTTATGGCTCAAAAAAAATGGATGCTAATAAATGGGCGAAATCAATGTTTATATATTCCCTCTTGCATATGACGATTCTTTTTTCAACTGTGATCATTTATTCATTAATGGGCATTTTCTTTTTTCAATAATTAAAACGGCGTTTAGTTTAATGGACTGAACGCCGTTTTCTATCCTATACTTTCTTATTCAAAACACCTAAGTATTCAATCCATGGTCCTACATCAAAGCGGTATCTTTCTGCCATCACTCTAACCATTTGAGCAATATGTGTCAGATCATGAACGACCCATGTAGAAATTAGTTCTCTCACCTTCACAACTCCAAACGCCGGATGAAAACCTTTTTTTTCTAAATGAATTTGCGGATTAACGAGATCTTTTAAACACTCAATGTTCCGAAGCCTGAGTTTTTGGAATTCCTCCAGCTTTTGTTGAATCGCAATTGTACTTTTTTCCTGCAAATGCCTATAGCGATCAAACGGAGGAAATGGCTTGTTCTCCCCTTCCTCCAGAATAAACGCTAAACGCACCATCCAATTGCTTTGCTCAGCTTCAATGAGATGGTCAACAATTTCTAAAATGTTCCAAGTATCCTTCCCTTCCTTGCAGTGTAGCCATTCTTCAGATATACCACAAAGGAAGAACTGCAATGTTTTAGGTGTCCTTTCTAATATTTCGATCGCTTCTTCCATCTTAAAATTCATCTTTACTTCCCCCTCACTCTCCGATACCTTACTATCTTCAGAAAAATCACTACTATTGCCGCTCATGATCGTTTCTAAAGGCTGTTTTAAACCATATCTTGATAGAACGACCTATGAATCATTTCGCGTACAACCTTAGGAGCACAAGTTTTGCTGAAGGGTTTTCTAATTCTACCGTAAAAACCCTGCACGTACACATGCAAGGATATCTTCATTATTCAATTATAAGCATGTCATTCTCATCAAACTGCCACATTTCTCCATAGGCTACTTCCCAATAATAACCATCAGGATCTGAAAAATATCCGCTATATCCACCCCATAAAACCTTTTCAGGCGGTTTCACAATTTTTCCACCTGCCGCTTCCGCCTTTTTCATTACTAAGTCCACTTCCTCTTTTGATTTTCCGTTATAAGCGATTGTTATCCCGGGAAAACCGCTTCCTTCAGGTGGATTATTAGCATTTATATCCTTCGCTAATTCCTCTAATGGATAGAGTGCCAATCTTGTTCCCCCGTTCTGAAAGAAAACAATCTCCGGTTCTTCATCTGATACAGACGTCTTAAAACCAAGTCCGTCACGGTAAAAAATGAGCGATTTTTTCAAATCTTTAACACCTAATGTAATCAAGTTTATTCGATTCATGGACAAGCCTCCTTTGATTCATATTACCACAATATTCAACCTATTTATTTCCAATGTATCCATAATTTTTTTACTCTTTCTTTTAATGTGAAAAGAAGCGTTTTCTCCCCGCTTGCTGCCTTTTGCTTATTCCACTCATTTATACTGGCAACAGCGATTAAAATCGAGCCTGCGATGAGCAAATATGCCCACCAAGGAAGATTCCCCCAAAAAGGACGTGTTTGCATGAAAACATTCAATAAAAGAACTCCAGTTCCAATAAAGAAAAATGATTTTATTTTGGCAAAAACACCTGCAACTATTGACGCTAATGATAAAGTCCCAAGAATAAGAGCATCATAGATTGTTGACGATTGTAAACCGTCCACTACGAGAAAAATAGAGACAACTAATAGAATCCCCCATTGCAGATTGGCTGTCACTCTTTCGTAACGGCCTTTCAAACAGAAACGCAAATAAATTGATAAAAGCACGAACGGCAAAACATATACTTCAGTTATTAGAAGCTCATGCACCGCAAGAGCGGAGACGAAAGAATAGTAAGGTTGTAGCAAAAATGCTCCACTTATAAAAATAGGAAGCCACTTATATTCGCTCGGAATTCGATTCCTCTGTAACCAGATCGTTAATGCAATCAAGGAACCTGGGAGTAATCTAGTCCAGAGAAATGGATGTTCAAAACTGTACATCGTTGCAAAATATAGAAGGGCAATAAGTGTATAAACATCAACAATAAGCACACCCTTCTTTTTATTCTCATAAAAAGCGGTAAAAAACCATCTGCCTGCAGCAAGAAAAACAAGGCCAAAAACAGCTATTGTGAGCATTTCACTCCATGCAGTAAACGGATAATAGACTAAATACTGTCTTACTCCTGCATAAATAAACAGTGTTGGAATAACAACAAGCATTTTCCACTTATATATATGAAAAAACACCATCATTCCTACTGCATATAAGATCATGATGATAAAAGTGAATGTATGAAACGGGTACATATTGAGAAAGACACCTATGCCAAGCAAGGAAAACGGTACTATATAATAAAAGATTCGTTGTTTATAAGCTTCATCAGAAAATTTCCATATAACCGCTATCGCCAAACTAGTTAAAATAAAGCCATACTTAAGCTCAATCGTTTCGAAATGTGCTAGTGCCCCTGTAAAAGCAGCATATATTGAAGTAAATGAGCCATATAAAAAGAACTTCTTTAACCATTCCCGCTGTGTAAGTATCGTACTAACTCCGTAAATCAGAGCAGCTACCCAAAAGCTCCACATGGAAGATTTCCCATGAATAAATAATGTAAGCAATAGAGCAGAGGGCATATACATATGAGCAACAAAAGCAAATGCACGGTACACATTCAAATCTCGAGCTTTTACTAGAATGGCAATGACAAAAAGAATCGCAGCTCCTGTAATAGCAAAGAGAATACCACTTTCCCAAATTTGATCAACCAATGTATAATAGCTCATTAAAATGACAAGCCCAATGACATACGGAATATATCGGTTCTTAGTAAAATGGTATAGCCATACGTACATTACAATTCCACCAACAAATAACAAGGTGTGAATCCATGACTCACTGCTAGAAACAACCGTTCCTGTCAAAAGTGCGAGGGTATAAAAAGCTTGAGCAGTGTAGCAATGATTTCGCTTTAAAGCTGGAATTTTAATGAAAAAGTATAAGCCTGTTACACCTAAACTTGCACATGCAAATTGGAGGGCGGGCCCTAACTGACTCATGATTACATGTGAACCTCCGATTAATTCCTCATACAGAGCCAACACAGCTAACCCAATAGAAATTGGCACAAGCCATTGTGCAGTTCGTTTCAGCTCCTCCCGAGTTTCCTTTACGATACTTATATAGGCGCAGATGCTAAACAAAAATAAAATGACAGCACTTTCCCACCATGCATACATGGATAAAGATGCATAGACAGCAACAAGCATGTAAGCCCAGCCGACATCTCGAGCAGGCTGCTTCATTAGTTCCAGCACTTTTACTTTCACATAAACCCCAAAACCTGCAAACATGACAAATCCTATTAAAGCAAGGATTAATACAAATGGTGTTAATTCAATAAATTGCTTAAAAAGGAGCACTCCTTCCACCAGCACAACGGACATAAACACTGCACTTAAATAGCGGAAAAGCAATTTTTGAGTAGCGTGACTTAAGTATAAAAAGTTGATGCTAATGGCGAAATAACTAAGAAGCAATGTTAACGACGGTTCTCCCCAATTAATCAAAATCGCCTCTAAACTGATATAAATGAAAGCAAGTCCTGACACGACAGCACTCGTGACCATAAAAATCTTCTTCCAAGGGTATTGCTGATCAAGCACAAACGGAATGAGCAAAAAAATGAAGCCGAGCAAACTATAGAGAACCGGACTAATTTGTACGAATACAGATGCCTGCACAAATTGAAAAACACCGTATACGAGCATGACACTAAAGACAAAATGAAATTCCTTGCGACCAGTTACATAAATCATTGATAAATAAACAGCAGCCGTCAACATTAAATTAAAACCTAAAAACATATTTGAATGATAAAGAACCAACATGAGGACTGTCGTTAAAATCAAATTTGCCTGGGCAAAGTTTACGAACTCCCGAATAAATAGCTTAGCCACATCTTTCTTTTTCACTTGATGGTATAAATATATTGTCAGAGCTTGAAACAGCATCATCCCAAGGAAAAAGATATCTTCACTGAAGTGTAATGCCGCAAAGAAATAGCCAGTGCCGACTGTCAACGTTATATATGTAAACCACACGAATAAACGTGACTTCATTCTCTTGGCAAAAAGAAAGTAAACCGGGAGAAGTAGGATACAGCTTATGAGTGCAAATAAATAGCTGCCCTCCCCATAAATAGATAAATAGCTTCCTAATAGTTGGAACCAAGCAATTGATAATAAAAAGATCGGTAAAAATAAACTTCCTAAGACGATAAATGCAAAACCTGTTTTATCAAGCTTAAGTACTTTCATTGCCAAATAAGCAATTCCATAGAACAAAAAGGAAATGAGCCCGATAGAACCGGCCTTTGTCGCGCTCGACATCGTCTCCCAATTACTTGTGGCCACATACAATCCACCAATTAACAGGAGGATCACTCCTATATTTAACAGCCACGTAATATTACGCTCTCTAATTTGTTCATCCGTTTTCTTTTCAAAAGCTTTTGAATGGTTAGGTTTCAACCTTTTCTCCACTTTTGGCTTTAACCGCTTTTCAGGTTTGGGCTGCGCCGCTTTTTTTTCAGTCTTATCAACTAAATCTAAATAGTACATTTCATGTGCTTTCACCACTTCATCATAAAAATAAGCAGAAATATAGTTGTTTTCTTTTAATTTCTCTAATTCTTCTTTGACAATTTGTTTCTTCAATTTTTCCGAAAGAGGCATCATACAAACTCCCCTGCCTTATATTTACTTTTTTAGTTGAATTTACTTATTGTGTAATTTTACACTATTTGAAGAAAAAATCAATATATTCTCTATAAAAAATACGACTAAAAACAAACCCGATGAAATCAAATTTGTCTACAGTCGTTTTTGATTTTAAATATTCACTAGAAGTTACGTATAGGTGATCGAAAAATAAGAACGAGAAATCTTATTACAGAAAGAAATCCATTAGAAATGAGTACAATTGATCAATTGGAACGTCAGGGTTATTTAGTAGGACCCAAACTAGTAATTGGAATGGAAGGTACTTGACTCTTAGGGATTTGCGGACAGGTAAGACTTCGCAAAGAAGCGATTGCTCCAAGGAGACTCACTGCCCGCTCACGGAAAGCAAGCGTCTAAAACGGTAATCATTACCCGCAATACTATCCAAAATCGTCTAAAGATACCGAGAAGTAGAACGCTCGATCCGATTGTCGACAAAGTAGTAAAGAAGAATCTCTACTTTTTTATGATTTATTGATTTCAACATAATCCAAGCAATCCTCCAACAAAGGACTCACGTTATTCATTGAAAAAAGATGAAGCTCATGCATGGCCCTTGTACACGCGGTATATAGAAGTCTTCGCTCGCTTTCCCTTTGATATTTTGCTGTGTCAAAAAGAAGCACGACATCAAATTCAATTCCCTTTGCTAAATAGCTTGGAATAATCAATATTCCCGTTTCGAAAGTAATAGTCCCTTTACTAACCAGATGAACCTGCACTTCGCTTTGTAGTCGTTTATAGACGTACATGCTTTCTTTTTCTGTTCTACAAATAATTGCAATTGTGTTAGATTTTGACTGTTCCTTTATCCGGTCCATGATTTTTTTCAATAATGCTATTTCACAGTTCACGATTGTTAATGTAGGTCTTTTTCCTTCACGATTAAAAGGTTCAATCTCTTTTCCATCCTTTAAAATATGCTTCGTAAATTCAACGATTTGTTTCGTGGAACGATAGCTTCTCGTAAGGGTTATGTTTTCTGTTTCAGCTCTTGCTTGTTCAGGTAAAAATGAATGCGCCTCATTCGTATGGAAATATATTCCCTGATTCATATCACCAAGAAGAGTCATCTTGCTAGACGGGAATAGTTCCTGTAAGTATGAGAATTGGAATGGAGTATAGTCTTGCGCTTCATCAATAAATACATGGCGAATAGCAGAACTAGAAAGACTTCCTTCTAACTTATCCTTTAAATAACAAAAAGGAGTTGCATCTTCGTACGGAATAACTTGTTCTTCTAATTTTTGAATGGTGTATGCTGATAGCTCTTTCCACTTTTTTTCGTGTGCATGGAAAAAGGCCTCATAAATTTTTACATAATCAATAAAGGCAAACTTTTTTACTTGAACGATAATCGGTTTAAAATATCGATTGACAATAATTTCCGAAAGGAGTCTCTCCTCAAGTTCAAAATCGTCAAAACTAACTTCTTTTCCCTTTTGTCGGTTTTGAATCTTATTAAATACCTCTAAAAAATCTTCCTTCTCCAGATACTGTGCTTCTTCTTTGACCCAATCTTTGCTCCGTTCCTGTTTCTTCTTATTCCTTAACTCTTTTAAAAGCCAATCTTTTAACATCTCAACTCGATTGCGAAGAGAGATTGCTGGATCATACAAATAAAATTGCTTCACAAGCTCTTCTGCCGTTATTAAAATTTCGTGTCTCAAGATAATGTTTTTAAATATAATTCCCTGTTTTCCGAGGGAGTGAATGTATGGATCAAGTTCCCGTTTAAAATCGATTCTTGATTTAAGACGGATGCTTTCGATTCTTACCCGATATTCTTCTGTTTCTTTGCTATTCAATAGGAATTCTAACTGAGAAAAGGAATCTTCAACAGCTAATCCTTTTCCAATTCGCCTAGCTAAATACTCATAAAAAGTGGTTTGTTGCATATTTTCTTCGCCGAGCTCAGGAAGCACTGTTGAAACATAGCTATTAAACAAAGGATTAGGCGAGAACAGGATAATGTTATTGGCTGTCAATGTCTGCCGATGACGATACAAGAGATAGGCAACCCGCTGCAATGCGGCTGATGTTTTTCCACTTCCTGCTACCCCTTGAACAATTAAATATTTGCTTTTCTCATTGCGAATAATTTGATTTTGTTCTTTTTGAATCGTAGCAACTATTGTCTTCATCTGCGAATCAGCATTTTTCCCAAGAACTTCCTGCAAAAGGCGGTCACCAATCGTCACACCGGTATCAAACATTCCGACAATTTTTGAATCGCGAATTATATACTGACGCTTTAATGTCATGTCTCCTTCAATCGTTCCAACAGGTGTATGATATTTTGCAGGACCTGGAGCATGATCATAATACAGACTAGATATTGGGGCACGCCAGTCATAAATAAGAAAGTGTTCTTCCTCGCTATCCATAAGCGAGGAGATTCCTAGATAAATCGCTTCACTTTCTACATCGCCTTTTTCGCGAAAGTCAACTCTTCCAAAATAAGGAGATTGCTTTAAGCGAGAAAGTGTGTCAATCCGCTTTTCAAGCTGCTGCTTGCTTCTTTCCCGTTCAGAAAGAAGTGTTGCTCGTTGCTTAATACTTGAAAATGTTTCTTCTATATCATCTTTTTCGTCCATATTTACCGTTACGTCTTCCCAAAAATTTTGCTTTATTTCATGAGCATCAGAACTGACTTTTTCTTTGTTTTGTGAAAGCTTGTCAATCGTAGTTTGAATTTCTGACACAATCCAATCAACCCGCTTCTGCTCTTGAACCTTTGCTAAATGCTCTTCACTCATGAAAATCACACTCCGCTTCTTTTTTGCTAAGTTCATTTCTTGACGTAACCTATATTTTGTGATAATGTTATTATAGGGTATATTGAAAAATAATAAAACACAAGAGAAATTACCGTCCTGATATTAGCGTACTCCTGCTAAAAATCAAGATGGTTTTATTTTGTATCATTCCCTTACATCAAAGATTGTATTGCAATATTTTCTCCGTTATTTCTTTTTTGAATTCATTTGTCATTTTCGGTGGATTTGATTTTAACATCGGCTTAATCAGCTTCGCCAGCGTTCCTGTTGCTTGTATATCTAAACTCACATTTATAAATGTTCGATTGCTCTTCAAACTTTTCATCTCAATACTCCCATGACCGTTGAATCCTTCATTCTTTCCTTCTACTTGAAATGTCATTCTTTTTGGAGCATGTTTGCTTAAAATCTCAACTTCAAACTCTAATTTCTTTTTAATAAATCCAAAATCAGTGGTAAATACCCAATTAGATTGGGTCATATTGACAATCTTATGACTTACATATCCTGGTACGAGTGGTCCCCAATGACTAAAATCCTCCATAAATGCCCACACCGATTCTAGTGGTGCATCAATAATCAAACTGTAAACTTTTGCCAAACATACCCTCTCCTCTGTTCTTCTTCAGAAAAAGATTCTTGTTATAAAGGGTATTCAGCAAGCTTTGTGAACATGACTTTATCGAGCTTATGTATTTTTTAGGACAATCATCAAACGCTTATTTCTTACTGTTTTTTCTTCCTCTGTTGCTAAGTCATATTTTTTTAATAGATGAAAGACGTCATTCAAAATATTCTGCGAATGTTCCTCGTTAAAAAACTGTTCAAATAAAGGCGTAAATTCCTCTGGTAAATAGGTTCTCTGTGCTTCATACTTACTTCTAACATCCTCCATGGAATGATCAAGCTTACATTCACTCATTCAATAACCTCCAGAATCGTTTTTCTTTCTTTCCTATTCTACCTATTTGAAAAAAAGGAATCAATCTACAACAAGGAATTGTCTTACTTTTTCCATATATTAGTGGTATGATGAAAAGGATACTGAAATATGAAAGGGGAAGCTCATATGTCCTATCCAGATACAAAGGAAACGATCGATCTAATAAAAAAACTTGTTACCATTCCAAGCCCGACAGGCAACACATTTGAAGTAATAACCTATGTAGAGAAATTTCTTCGTGAACTCCAAGTTGATACATATCGCAACCGAAAAGGCGGCTTAATTGCCACATTGCCAGGCACTGATTCTTCTAAACATCGAATGTTAACGGCTCATGTTGACACATTAGGAGCAATGGTAAAAGAAATTAAGCCGAGCGGACGGTTAAAAATCGATTTAATTGGCGGTTTTAAATATAACTCCATTGAAGGAGAGTATTGTCAAATTGAGACAAGTTCCGGTCGGAAATATAGCGGAACAATACTGATGCATCAAACCTCCGTCCACGTATACAAAGACGCTGGAAAAGCTGAACGCAATCAAGAGAATATGGAAGTGCGTATTGATGAGGTAGTCAAAAGTGCTGAAGATGTTCGAAAGCTTGGAATCGAAGTCGGAGATTTTGTTTCATTTTCGCCAAGAGTTGAAATCACGCCAAGCGGCTTTATCAAGTCGCGACATTTAGATGATAAAGCAAGTGTAGCGCTCCTCTTACAATTAATTAAACATTTAAAAACAAACGAGATCTCATTGCCTTATACAACCCATTTCCTTATCTCCAATAACGAAGAAATCGGTTATGGTGGGAACTCAAATATCACCCCAGAGACGGTCGAATATTTAGCGGTTGATATGGGCGCAATGGGTGACGGCCAATCTACAGATGAATATACCGTTTCAATTTGTGTAAAGGATGCGAGCGGGCCATATCACTACGGCCTTCGCAAGCATTTAGTCAAACTGGCTCAAGAAAATAATATTGAGTACAAGTTAGATATTTATCCTTATTACGGTTCTGATGCATCTGCAGCCATTCGATCTGGTCATGATATTGTGCACGGATTAATCGGTCCTGGAATCGACTCATCCCACGCATTTGAACGGACGCATCAATCAAGCATTGAAAATACAGGAAAGTTGCTGCACCACTACGTACTTTCAGAAATCAGCAGTTAAGCTTTTTAGTACACGATTGAATGATAGACAGCTCTCATATATCATAACGGCCTGTCTATCTATTTTTTCTGAAAAAAGTTCTAAATATCAGTGTTGGGTTATTGGCTCATTACGTAGAATCCCAAGACTTCTCACGAAGTGAGCCAGTTGTCGTTTGAGCAATACCAACGTTTACAAACGACTAACTAATGAATGAAGCAATAATCAAGTTTTGCAACGAGAAGACGCTGACTGCCTGATTAGAAAAAAGTTTAAAGGCTCCATAAATATACTTTTTTTCATTCTAAAGTGCCTTCATCCGTGCATATCGCTACAGAAACAATAAAGCATCTGGCTTTTCAAAAATGGAAACCGATCGTGCTAATTGTGTATGCCCTGATTTTTCGTCGAAAAACTAAAGAGCTAATCCATTTTAAAAGGATGAAAAGACACAAAAGGCTTGTGAAATTCCCACAAGCCCTTTATGTCTTTTATCTCGGTCGATTTCGTAGAAAATTTTCCGAGGCAAACCCTCTTACCTCTTCCTCAGAGTAGTATTTTAATAATTCTTTAATTAAATTTTGTGTCTCTCCTGCATGTGCTAATCCAGGTATTTTCCTGTCAATACCATCAAAATCGGAGCCTAAACCGATTTGTTTCACACCTCCAAGTTCACAGAGATGCTCAATATGTTTGATTAGATCGACTATCGTCGCTTGCCCATTTTTTTTAACAAATTCAGGATAGTAAACGACATGGATCATGCCACCCTTTTTCAGCAGTTCCTTAATTTGTGAATCAGTTAAGTTCCTTCCATGATCGCAAAGCCTTTTCGTATTAGAATGACTGGCAATCGGGTATTTAGCTATAGCCAAGACATCCCAAAAAGCTCTTTCACTTAAATGAGAGACGTCCGTCAATAATTGATGCTCATTATTAAAGTGCACAACTTTTTTTCCAAAATACGTTAATCCTGCTCCTCTTTGTTCACCTGCGCCATCTGCAGCAAGATTGGCATAATTCCATGTTAAGCCAACGGAACGGACACCGAGCTGATATAGTATACTTAGCTTAGTTAAGTCATTCCCGATGGCATCGACTCCCTCTAATGTAAGAAGAGCGCCGATTTCGCCATCCTTTAAATACTCAAGCTGTGACCATTCGGTAATATGTTTGATGTCTTTATTTTTAGCAAGGATTTCGACTTGAAACAGTCTTACTTGTTCAAGAAGGATATCAAATAAACTAGACGATTTCAAATCCGGATCAACGAATAGTGCGAATGCTTGAACTTTCACTTTTCCTTTACGTAATCGCTCTTTATTCGTATCGATGGTCGAATCCGTCTGAAAGGAAATCGCTCCACCTGCTTCCCATAGCTTTAATAAAGCATCACAATGCATGTCAATGATATTCAAGTTTGTCACTCCAAAGCTTTCTTCTTAAGCTCCTGATATTGCATATACAGCTTCTTTGTGATCTCTCCTGGAACACCTTTATCGATAGCTGTGCCATCAATTTTGACAATCGGAAGCACTTCAACGAGAGTACTGGTCATAAATACTTCATCCGCCTCCAAAAGCTCTTTCGGACTAAAATACTTTTCCTCAAAAGGGATATTTAGGTCCTCAGCTGCCTGGATTACTGCCATCCGCGTTATTCCCGCTAAAATATGATCGCTTAGTGGAGTCGTGATAACTACTCCATCTTTGACCATATATATATTGGAGCTAGTGCCTTCAGAAATAAAACCATTTCTTACCAATATTGCTTCAAAACAACCTGCTTCCTGAGCTGCCTGCTTCGCTAAAATATTGGGTAATAGATTAAGTGACTTTATGTAGCATTTCGCCCATCTTTCATCATCATGGGTTATAGCTTGAACGCCATTCACACGAAATCCATCAGCCAGAGGCTCTATATCCTTTAATGTCATTGAAATCGAGACGGGTGCATCAGGAAACGGATGGTTTCTTGCTGCGATTCCTCTCGTAACCTGTAAATAAACTTTTCCATCCTGCAATTCTGCTTTCTCAATCCCCGTAAGAATCAGAGTACGAAAATCCTCAAGTGTTTCGTTAACTGGCAATTTTATTGCTTCACAACTTTGTAAAAGTCTTTGCAAATGTTCCTCGAGCATAAAGGGTTGCCCATTGTAACATTGGATCACCTCATATACTCCATCCCCGAACTGATGTCCTCTTTCTTCAATCGGAATGACAAGTTCATCTAATTGAACGAATTTTCCGTTAATATAACCTAAATCCATCGTGATCTCACCTTTCCTTATGTACTTTAAATTCCTACTACTAAAATACGCCTTTTTCTGAAAATATGCTATAAAGATTTTTGCTTTCTCCATTTATTCTTTTTGAAAAATTTTTCGTAAAATCTCAATGCTTGTCCATACCAAACTTTAACTCTTGCATAGAATATAGTACTCACAACCCATCTACTCCTTTTGAAAGGAAGCACTCCGAATCGTGCTTCCTTTTTTTCATGCTTGTTCAGCATTCATCAGATGCTAGCTCATTATAATTTGACGATAAAAGTTTAATGTTATCACTTATATTAGAACAAATTTTTAGTACATTTATTCCGTCTTCTCCTGT
This sequence comes from Robertmurraya sp. DFI.2.37, assembly GCF_029211245.1. NCBI lineage: Bacteria > Bacillati > Bacillota > Bacilli > Caryophanales > Bacillaceae > Robertmurraya > Robertmurraya sp. DFI.2.37. Next base: position 84,997 of record NZ_JARGEJ010000003.1, read on the forward strand.
CACAAATGGCGTTCTATCCGTATCAACTGAGTGAATGAAATCGTAAAGCTGACTCTTCAATGGATTAAAATGCGGAATTTCAATTGTTTCCAATAACATCTGCGGAATTTTCACATTGTCATTTTGAATAGAAAAATAGGTTGTTTGATTAACTTCTATTTTATTTTTCAAAAGATCGACCTTAAATATTGCCTTTTCCGTAAAGATTCTAATCGTGCGAATTTTTTCCTGCGATTTATAGCTCGCTGTTAATTGCGCAACTGTTCCGTTATTGAAAAGCATACTTACAATTGCATGCTTTGGCATCTGTTCTGACGTTTTGCCGATTGTATTGAAGTGAATTATCTCAGAGCTTAATAATTCTTTTAAAATGTAAATATCATGAATCATTAAATCGAAGACAACGTCAACATGCTGCATTCTTAGATCAAAGGGTTGCATTCGATGGATGTCTATTGCTATAATTTTTTCATCTTTGAGTCGATCTTTCAAAAGGTGAATAAGGGGATTGTACAACTCAATATGCCCCACTTGCACTTTTATTCCCGCTGTTTCTGCTTTTATTAGAAGGTTCTTTGCTTCTTCAAGCTGACTAGCCATCGGCTTTTCAAGGAGAATATGAACGCCATGGTTGATACAAACAAGCGCTACCTCATAGTGATACTTTGTTGGAACTGCAATACTAACCGCGTCAACATTTCTTAAAAATTCATTCAAATCTTTGAAGTACTTTACCCCGTATTTGCTGGCGATCTCGCTCGCTCTATGTTCATTCACATCGTAAATACCAACTACTTCACAACGATCAGATATTTCAAGATAATTTTTCAAATGATTTTCTCCCATTTTCCCAGTACCTATAACGCCCACTTTCATTCTCAACATCCTCCCAGATTAATTGATTACTATAATGTATGCTCAGAATTTTGGATAACTTGTACGTTTGCTAAGGAAAATAATATTTTGGGAGATTATTCAATAAAATTTTGAGAGGACGAAACCAAATGGTTAAATTGCTTTACATTACCAATGACACCTCCAAACTGATCGTAAAGAATTTCTTATATTTAGAAAAAGCCTTAGGCGAGTTAACGACTCTCAAAATATGGCGGCAATCTGGTTCCATTGAGACCATTATGAAGAAATTACAATTTCAGCCTGACTTCATTCTCATTCAAAATGACATCGGCAATCAATTATCCCCATTTATTCAAGGTCTTTCAAAAATCTCCATTCCTAGTGGATTAATCATTAACGATGTTTATCGCTTTCAGGAACCTCGACGCCTGTACATTAAAAAAAACAATATCCGCTTTATTTTTTCCATCATTCGTAAACAATTTTTAGAAATTTATCCCGAATTTGCAAACCGTCTTAGATGGTTTCCTCACTTTGTAGAAACGGACATTTATCGAGATTATCAGCTTCCTAAAGATATCGATCTTCTTTTAATGGGTTCAACTGATGACATATACCCACTTCGTCAAAAAATCGTCAAAGCTTACGAGCAGGATCGCCATTTTGTTTACCATCCGCATCCAGGTTATGGGGATATAACCACTAAGGAGAAAAATGGATATTTTATTGGAGAAAAGTATGCCCGAGAGTTAAATCGAGCAAAAATCTTCTTCACTAGCCCTTCCATATATCTTTATCCAGTCATGAAATATTTTGAAGCACTAGCTTGTAAAACATTATTATTAGCACCTACTTTTGAGGAGCTGGAGGCGCTCGGATTCAAACCAGGAATACATTTTGTCGCAATTAACGAAGTGAATTTTAAAGAGCAGGCAACTTATTATTTGAATCACGACAAGGAGCGAAACAAAATTACAATGACAGGCCATGAGTTCGTTCAGCAAAATCATTCATTAAAAATTCGGGCAAAGCAACTAGTCTCAGAAATTAAAAAAATTATCGAAACTTAAAAAAGGAGGAGCAAATAATGTCAACAAAGCCATCAGTTGGAAAGCATGTCGTCATTGAAGATAATGTTACATTTGGAAATAATGTGGTAATTGGTCATAATACCGTTATCTTAAAAGGAACAAGAATCGGAAATAATGTTGAAATTGGAGCAAATTGTGTTATTGGAATTATTCCAGGAGGCAATAACCGCATGCGGCAACAAGCGCTCCACTCTCATTCACTTTTGATTGGAGATCATACAAAACTAGGGAATATGGTATCTATTTATTTGAATACGAGCATTGCTGAAAATGTATTCATAGGTGATCATGCCAGTATTAGGGAAAATGTCACAATCGGAAAAGGGACCGTTATCGGTAGAAATGCAATCGTTGAACTAAATACAAGAATCGGAGAGAATTGCACGATACAAACATTGTCATATATAACGGGGGACACGATTTTAGAAGATGATGTCTTCATTGGTCCTTGTGTATCAATGGCAAACGATAAATATATGGGAGCAAAGGATTATGTATTAAAAGGACCACATCTAAAAAAGGGGGTTAAAATTGGAAATAACGCTACCATTCTCCCTGCTGTCACGATTGGCACAGGTACCATTGTCGGTGGCGGCTCTGTTGTCACGAAGGATATTGGCGAACATCTTGTCGTCGCTGGCGTACCAGCAAGAGAGCTTCGATAATCAATATGAGGGGGATTTTAGCGATGAACACTGAACATATAAAAGATATAAAGATTGTCATGCATGACCAGTACGAAGGCGAAGGTAAACTGATAGGGAATGATTATTACATCCCCTATTCTCTCATTGAAAAGGCTTACTTAACAGTGCATCAGTTTATTACAAAAGAAAACGTGCTAAAAATCGATATTACAAAAACAAGATTATTTGAGATGCTTAAATACGACCATCGAGGGAATTATTTACATTATGACAAAAACAAGGTTGAAAATTGGAATGTAAAAATGGATGTTAATGGTATTCCGCAAACGATTTATCCGTTTGGCACTTATTATAACCCAGCAACAATCGGTTTTTTTGGTTTACAGCATTATAGCATCTATTTAAGCAATAAAAATGAAGATAACAAACAGAAATTTTTGAAGGCAGCCGATTGGTTTCTACAAAACCAAGACAATTCTGGTGGCTGGAATTATTCATTCGATTTCCATTATTATCCATCCAGACTTAAAAAACTAAAAGGTCCCTGGTATTCCGCTATTGGAATGGGGGTAGCTTTGTCGGTTTTATCGAGAGCGGCATACGTCATGAATGATAAAAAATATCTCATAAGTGCATTGAAAGCAAAGAAAATCTTCGAAACCCCTTCTAGAGCAAATGGAATTCTTGCTACTTTTGAGGGGAAATACTCTTTTTATGAAGAATGTCCTACTAACCCACCTAGTTATATTTTAAATGGTTTTATGTATTCTTTGCTTGGCCTCTATGATCTCTATATATCTACTGGTGACCGCTCTGTTAATAAGCTGTATCAAAACGGGATAGTTACTTTAAAAAGAATGTTACCTTTATATGACCTTGGCAATCGAACTGCCTATGATCTGACTCACTATACAACAGAAGGTGGCTATCCTAATGTTGCAAAATGGGGCTATCACATCACCCATATATATCAATTAAATGCCCTTAATTCAATTGAAAATGATAAGAAAATGGCTGAGACACTTTTAAGATGGAAGGATTATTTAATCGGCAAGATCAAATATGTATAACCGACCCCATCTTCATCATGGAGTCAAGCCTTGTTGTTAATTATGAAAGGAGTTAAGAATAATTTCCACAATTCTCTTAGCTGTTTGACCGTCACCAAAAAGCTGAATGTGCTTTCCAGGGACTAGCAACTTCTTTGCAGCTTCCATTATCTTTGCAGAGTCCCTTCCAACGACACAATTCCAGCCAGCAGTCACCGTTTCCGTCCACTCTGTTTCATCCCTTAATGTAATGCATGGGGTTTTAAGAAGATAAGCTTCTTTCTGTAAACCACCCGAATCTGTTAAAACTCCTTTTGCATTATAAACGAGCGCTAACATATCAAAATAATTTAACGGCTCAATCACATGAAGCTGAGGATACTCCTCTTCCGTTATCTTACAGTTCGCGAGCATCTTCTTTGTTCTCGGATGAATAGGGAGAAGCACCTTTTCACCAATACTATTTAATGCATTCAATAATTCCATCAATTGCTGACAATTTTCTGTATTTTCCGCACGATGAATGGTTGCAACAAAATATCTATCTTTCTCAAGCCCGAGCGTCTTTTGAATGGATGAATGCTCCAAAGCAATCGGTAAAAAAAAGTTGACCGTATCACAGATAATATCGCCAGTCTGATAAACTCCTTCTGTCATGCTCTCCTGCTTTAAATGCTCTACAGCAGCAACAGTTGGACAAAATAATAAAGTTGATAGATGATCCGTCAAGATACGGTTTTGTTCTTCCGGCATTTTCTTATTAAAGCTGCGCAACCCTGCTTCTACGTGAGCAACAGGGATAAGCAGCTTCGCAGCAGCTAATGCGCCTGCCAGTGTAGAATTGGTATCACCATATACCAATACCATATCTGGTTGTTCTTTGATCATGATCCGCTCGAGTTCAATTAACATTTTCCCAGTTTGTTTGCCATGGGAATGAGATCCAACAGCTAAATGATAATGCGGCTTTGGGATTTGTAACTGTTCAAAGAAAATATCCGACATCGAAGAATCATAATGCTGCCCAGTATGAACCATAATTTCTTGGACTTTATCATCCTTAACAAATTCCTTTGATAACATACAAGCTTTGATAAACTGCGGTCTTGCACCAACAATGGTTACTATTTTCATAGACATCAGCTCCTTTAAAAATTTTTCATACTAAAGTATGGATCGATGGAAATGAAGAAACGATCTCTATTGCATGATCATATGAATAAAAGACAGAGCTTGATTGTGTGCATATTCTATATTTGGTGGTGATGGACTTGAAAAAGGTTTGTATATTAGTTGCTGAACATCCGTTTTTAGATTCACGAGTTTTTCGTAAAGAAGCAAAATCATTACAAGAAGCCGGTTATGATGTAACGATGATTGTTCCAAGAAAAAAAGGTTATTTATTTGATATTAACGGGCAGCCCTTTACAAACAAATTCCTTGAACAAACATTTACTTATGAAGGAATAAAGATCGTTACGTATAGTTTCGAAAACTCTCGTTCTTATCTCAATAAAGTATTAGCTGAGGAGAGCACTTGGGAAAAGGAGGCATTTCCCAATCCAATCACAACACTTGCAATGGAGCAAGATGCAGATATTTACCATGCCCATGAATATTTATCATTATTTGCCGGGATTGGAATCAAGCGTTTAATGAAAAAAACAAAAGGAAAAGATGTTAAGCTTATTTATGACAGTCATGAATTAGTGCCAGACCCGTTGGATAACCGCTATTCTGAGCCTGCAAAGAAAAAATTGAAAGAAAAGCTTTTTATCATGCTAAAAGAAGTTGATCATGTTATTACTGTTTCTGACTCTATTAAAAACTGGTATCATAGGGAGATTCCTAGCTTGCCTGTTGAAGTCGTTTATAACGCACCTCCATTGGCAGCGGCTCCTGCTAAAAAAACAGCCAAAAACAGCTTTACAATCTGCTATGAAGGCAGTATTGAAGCACAGAAAGGAAATTTCAAAAAGATCATTGGCATTTCTGAAATTTGTACTCGTGTCATGAAAAACTTTCAATTTCGCGTGATCGGCGGTCCAAGGTACGGTGAGACGATCCATATTCCGAAATATTTAAAGAATACAATCCAAATGACAGGTTGGGTCGAGTATCAAGATATTCAAAAGCAAATGGCAGATGTTGATATCGGCTGGATTGATTTTGATGATTTAGCAAATTCATTAAATCGTTCCTATGCCTTACCAAATAAATTTTTTAGCTATTTAAATAACGGTGTTCCCGTGTTGGTCAATAAAGCTCCTGAAATGGAACGACTCGTTAAACAGCATAAATGTGGTCATGTTGTTGAAAAAATGCATGCAACTGCAAAAGATTTTGCAAATGCTATCATTTATCTCCACAAGCAAAAAACATTACTGAAGGAAATGAGCGAAAATTCTAGAATAATTATGGAAAAGAGTTATAGCTGGGAACATATGCAAAAAAGATTGCTAGCCGTTTATGAAAACCTTTAAGAATTGAGTAAGAAAACCTGCATATTTGGCTATGCAGGTTTCTATATGATTAATTATGCAGCTGTAGCTGGAATCCTGACGAAGACAATAGCGGAGAGTGGAATGGCCGTAGTCACACTCGGAGTATAGCTAGTTGTTTCAACTACAAGAGCTAATTCTCCAGATACTGAGGAGAGTACACCTTCAACGAGTCGATCAGTTAGTCCAATTTCCACTCTCGTACCAACACGTCTTGCTAATTCTGCAGCGAAAAATGCCTGGAACATCGTATCACTCCTTTCTTACATTTCTGTAACTGATTGAATTTGTGAAAGTGGAATCAAGACAAGGGAGCCGTCACTCTCTACCATAACAACATAATCTCTCTGAACGGCAATAAGCGTTCCTGTGATTGGTTCAAGCGGGGTAGAAATCGTTACTTGATCATTTAACAGATTCATTAAGAAAGCACGCAATGTTTGGCGATTTTTATTAGGGAAAAGTGAGGAACCAATGTTTCCTAAAACCCCATCAAGATTACCTGTTAAATCACCTGTATTGGAACCGACACTAACATTAACTGTTTGTGAAAGTAATTGAAGATTACCTAAAAGCATTTGACGAAGAATATCATTATTCAATTACATTTCCTCCTTTCTGTCTATCATGAGTGCTTTTTGTTGCTCCCATTAATATGATACGAAAACTATTTATTTTGGTATCCGCATTTACAACTATTTTCAAGAGTTTGTACATTTTCCGCTCTAGTCTATCATCGGGCATTCGTCTCAGCTTAGAAAGCTCTTGATGCTAGCAATAACCTCCATTTGATTTTCAATCGTTAAAAAGGGACAGATCGGCAGTGCTAATATTTTAGTTGCCACTTTTTCAGCAATTGGAAAATCACCTTCTTCGTAATCAAGATCATAAAATGCTTCCTGTAAATGAAGCGGAATCGGATAATAAATCGCGGTCGCAATACCGTTCTTCTCTAAATGTTCTGCAAGTGCATCTCGTTCATCAAATTCAAAGCAGTACTGGTGAAAAGTATGTTCCCTCGTTTCAATTACAGGTGGTGTTCTCAAGTATTGCTGTAAAGAATTCGTATAGCGTTTTGCCACTTCCTTGCGCTTATGCAAAAAAAGATCCAAATGCTTTAATTTCAAAAGTAAAACGGCAGCCTGAATTTCATCGAGACGACTGTTCATTCCAATATTAGTGTGGATATACTTTTGTCTGCTGCCATGATTCCTTAGTGAAAGAATCTTTTCGTATAGCTTTCTATCATTTGTAACGATCATGCCCCCATCCCCGTATGCACCTAGGTTTTTGGAGGGAAAAAAGGATAAGCAGCCAATATCACCGAGGGCGCCTACCCTCTTCCCATTGTATTCCGTACCGATCGCTTGGCAGGCATCCTCAATAATTTTCAGTTCAAATTCATCAGCGATTTCTTGAATTTCGTCCATTTTTGCTGCTCGTCCAAATAAATGCACTACGATAATTGCTTTCGTTTTGGAAGTGACTTTTTCCCGAATTTTCGTTGGATCAATATTATACGTTTCCTCTTCAATATCGACAAAGACCGGTCTCGCTCCGACTTGAGCAACTGTTTCTGCCGTTGCAAAAAAGGTGAATGGGGTCGTGATTACTTCATCGCCAACTCCAATATTGAGTGCCTTCAACGCCAAGTAAAGGGCGTCAGTACCATTGCCAACCCCTAATGCATAGGAACAATTTACGTAGGAAGCAATTTGCTTCTCTAACTCCTTCCCCTTTTCTCCTAAAATATAATGGCCACTTTCAAGCACTTCATTAATAGATTTTAAGATTGGTTCACGCAAAATGTTCATTTCTGCCTTTAAATCTACCATTGGAATCATCTAACTACCTCCTTTATTCGATCCCAATTCCGAGATACTTCATTCCAAGATTTGAGATTTTCTCTTTATTCAATACATTTCTGCCATCAAGAACAACTTTACAACGACTAAATATAGCAAAATCCAGCGCTTCATACTGTTGATGAAATGCTTGCATAATCACACCGTCTATTTTCTTTACGCTCTCATCTGCAAAAGATAATGGCGTTACCGCAAATTTCGCAATTTCTTCCTTCGTAAATTGCGGATCATGGACAAACACATTTGCTCCTTTTTGCGCCAATTGTTCCATTAGCAGAAGTGTTGTTGACTTCGTAACTTCCTTAACGTTTTCACGAAATGATAACCCTAAAATAAGAATATTTTTTCCTGTTAATATGCCAAGTTCCTGTTCAAGTTTGCCAATTCCATAGTGTGACATAGAGTCATTGATCTCTCGAGCTAATGTCGTCAACCCTTTTTCCAGCCCTTTATTAATGAAGAAAAATGGATAAACGGGGATACAATGTCCTCCCACGCCAATGCCTGGTTTATGCAAATGGGAAAATGGCTGACTATTGCTAGCTTCTACAACCTCATTAATCATGACACCTTTCTCGCTAGCGAATTTTGCCAACTCATTCACTAACGCAATGTTGACATCACGATAGACGCATTCAGCCACCTTAGAAAATTCAGCCGTTTCTAAAGATGAAACAGACATCGTCTCACATTTAAGCGCCCTTCGATAGAAGAAAGCAGTTCTTTCCAAGCCTTCCTCGTTAATAGCACCAATAACTTTTGGATAACTTGCCAAGTCTTCAACAATTCGATTTGAGTACACTCTTTCTGGACTATATGCTAGATCAAAATCCTCTCCAGCTACTAAGCCGGAAAGTTCTTCAATCTTTTTTCCAAAGCGATTTCTCGTATCCCCTACGGGCACTGTTGTTTCGAAAATGAGCAATGATCCTTTTTGAATGCCTTTGCCAATTTCATTTACAGCTAAGTCCATATAGCGATAATCGGTTTCATCGTTATCATCAATTAATACGGGAACAATGACGATGATAACATCTGCATTGTTCACAGCTTCCACTGTTTTATAAGTTGCTCTTAAACGTTTATTCTGATGGTTTTTTTTTACAAGTTCTTCAAGTCCTGGCTCGTTTTTTACATGCGAAGTTCCCTCGTTAACTAACGAAACGACATGAGGGTTGATATCTGCACCTATCACATCAAATCCGTTTTCAGCTATAACAGCTGCCAATGCTAGTCCTATTTTTCCCAGCCCAATCACTGCTACTTGTTTGTCTTCTTTTCCCCTTTCCATAGCACAACCTCTCTTCTTATATTCAGCTTTCCTTTTACCGTATGAAAAGAATGCGCAAATCGTATGGACGATTGTGGCGAAAAATAAAAATAAACTATTTCTCACAATAATTTTTGATAAATATGAATATATTGCTTTGCTACCGCTTCTTGGCTATGATTCTGTTCTACATATTGCCTTCCCTTTACTCCTAGCTCTTTCCATTTATGAGGACTTGTCATTAAATCCTTTAGTACTTTTTTTATATTTCCTGGATCAGCATTGATAATCGGGAGCCCTGATGGATATTTCTTCATAACATCTCTTCTTAAATAGCAAATAACCGGTTTCCCAAACGCCATTGCCTCAGTACTCACATAACCGTAAGCACCAATTCGCAATTGATCAATTACGATATCTGCTTGCGCCAGTAATTCCTTCGTTTGCTCATACGTCATTCCTTCGATGAGCTGAAAATGGAAATGATAACCTTCACGCTTTAATTGATTTACTGCCTTTACGATATGGTCTGTTCCTTTCAGATCACGCCTTGTTGGTGCATGAACAACGAGTGGTGCCTGTTTTGCCTCTGGATAAGCGGGTTGGATTTGATTAACATCTAATGTATGAGGAATGACATGGATTTCCTTATAATATGGTTGGATATAAGCATATAATTCATAATCTTGAACAATTGCGTGGTCGATATAGTTGGAGAGGGTATCGAGGTTTTGACGAATTTTTTTTTCTGTCCATTCTGGTTTTACTCGAATATACGGATTCATTTTTCTCGCAATTGAAAAAATCCGGACGTCAGAACCATGATGATGCATAACCATTTTTTTGCCGGCCTTTTTGATTTGCTCCAGATCCCTTTTATCTGGAAAAAAGCTTTCTCCAAAATGAAAATGGAAAATGTCATATTCTTTTATTGCTTGCTCGAGAAATGTAGATAGCTTTTGTTCTCTATCGTTAATCGATAACTGTTCTAAATTCAAGCACATATCCGGTTGAAATTGGTAGCGATTACTAGTGAAATGGCATGCAGTTGCCTTTATGCCTTGCTTTTGTAAAGCATGGCATAAATCAATCATGGGTGAGCCATATGGTATGTGTAAAACTTTCATTATTCTTGCATCTCCTTCACATTTCAGTTTAGAGTTTAGTTAAGTGCTAGTTTGTCACTTGCTCATAAAAGTTATATAAGCGCTGTTCCATCTTTTCCCAACAATAGATTTCTTCCATTACTCTTCTTGCGTTTTCACTCATGGTCTTTAATAAATGATCGTTTTTACTTAACATTCGTATCACGTTCGCATATTCTTCCGCTGTAACAGATTCTTTAGAAACAGCAATCCCACATTGATGCTTCTCAATAAAAGTTTTCATGTCAACACAGTTGTTTACTAAAACGGGGACCCCGCTATTTAAATAACTAAAAAACTTATTCGGCATCGCATATTGATTATTTAAGGAATGTGTTAAATTTAAATCAATCCAGCCTAAATGAGCAGATTTCATTTCGGATGGGATTTGTACATAGTTGATCCATTCTTTTATCTCAAAATGCTCTTTAAGGCGTGGTGGTACGAACAATTTTTTCTCATTTGCCCTCGCTCCACCAATGATTTTAAAACGGATATCGACCGTCGTTTTCAGCGCATCGACGATACCAATTATTTTCCTCCAATTCCCCCTTGTTTGACTAATAAAGCCTTCATGAATGATTGTCAAGGGGCGGCGAGACCAATTTTTCGCCGTAAAATCATCTGTTAAAGGGGGAGAATTATAAATAACTTCGATCGCCAAGCTCGGTTCTATTTGCATATACCATGATTTTATTGATTCTGAAACAGTAATCACGCCATCGACTTCTTTTAACATCTTTTTTAACATTTGATCCATCACAATTCTCGTTCTTTGATTCATCACTTCAAGAGGATCAGGAAATAGCTCATGGCTATCATAAATTAATGTTACTAAGCGTCCAGTTTTTTTTAGCGTACGTTTAATTCCGATGCCTGCATAAAAAGATAGAAATTCATGTGCATGATAAATATCGGCATTTTCCTTAATGCCTAATGTTGTCAACTCATTCTGAAAACCCTCATTATCACGCCCAGATGTTACATCGTCATAATATTGATAAATTTGTGGGTTGCTTAGTCGTTCCGTGTAGGGAACAATCTTGATCCCTTCATAATAGAAGCTTGTAGAAGCAACAGTGTTTTTCAGCTTCTCGCCACTAATATCAAAAAGATAGCCATTTACCTTCGGAACGATCATTGTTACATCATATCCTTTTTTTTGTAAGCTCTTAGCTTCCTTTTCAAAGATCCTTACATCTAAAAAAGAATGTTCCGTAACAAGAAAACAAACCTTTTGTTTCATTTTCTTATCCCCTTTTTCTGACAATTAATCTTCCATTTTATAAAAATATATCTCATGTATTTTATGAAGGTAGAGACAAACTGTGCCACCTCTTTTTTCATTGGTTTTTTTATTCAATATGGTTGATAAAAGGGCTTGCTTATATTGTGTATAAACTTGATTTAGCACAACTTTTCATGAGTAACGGGAATAGCGTCTTTTAATGAGGGTGTTCAAGGAGAAAAATATCCCTTGCAAATGGTTGATACGAAAAAAAGGCTCATATCATCATGCATTTAAAACCCTGCTTTTCCTCTTGAGGTTCCAGCGCACAGGCTATAAAGCAAAGCTATGGATGCAATCATTGCTAAAAAGGGGGCTCAAAACAAAATTGAGGGCCTGACAGCGGGCTAGTTAAATCATCAACTTAAATATAGGGATCGATTGAAAGAAATTTCTTTAAATGAGGGAGGGAAGGAAAACGTTAGAAAGTTGAATTAAGTGCTTTTTTGTCGCTTTCACTTCCGGTTATTCATTTGGATGATATTCCTGTAAAAACTGAACGAGCTCTTGCTCACTACCTGTTTTCAAAACGATATTTGTCATATCAAAAACAATAAAAATAGGTGTCCTATCCAATTGCAAAAATGGATAAGATTGATCTGCTTCTTCCAATGAATCGAGTTTAAGTACAGTTTTCACATTTTTAATATTATAGTTGTCTTTCCATTCAAAGCTTCCGATCTCTGTTTCAGCTTCATCTACGATCAATAAAGAATAATGGTTCTCATCACTAGAAAGCAACGGATGTTGCGGTTCTTTTTTTAATGTTTCCAGCACATGCTGCTAAAGATACAAATAGGGAAAGGACAAGGATATGTTTTAGCAAATAATTCCACCTCCTAAGTCATTATAGCGAAATTTTAACTAAATATTCTGTTTTTTATATTCAAAATATATCGTTTAGCTTATCCTTGAGCCCTGAACAATCATAACTTTGATACATCTAATCCCCCCTGTCTTTATCAACAAACTATGAGCGGAGTCTGCTTTTTCTTATTCTTAAACTCCGTCTTGAAAATTAAGTTTTTGCTCAGAGCTTAGCACCTGAATACAAAAAACCTTCCAATAAAAAAGGAAGGTGCTACATCCATTTCTTATTTTCAATACCGTCGAGAACTGCACAATCATTGTGAATGTACATGTAAACACGTCTCTTCAATGCTTAGGCTACTGGCCATCAATAATCAGATCACTTAAGTCGATTTTCCTTCGGCCATGTCTTCAAGAATGGTACAAAACATAATGCTCCGAGCACCTTTAAAAGAATATTCCCGATGATTGAGTCGTCTATTGTTATCCCAAGGAGTAGAGACCCGAACAGTAACAACAACAAATAAAATAAAGTCCTCACGATTAATCCCCATTTACTTTTAATAAGCTTTTCGAATAATGGTACTGCTTTCGAAAGCATGCCTTCCTTTAAAAGATTGACTGGTCATAAAAAAGATGTTTCCCATCATTGAAGCTGGGAGCCTTCAATTTGACTTTATAATCTCGTTCTATATCCTACCTCAAGTCTTTGTTCGATCTCTTCAATGGATGAAATTTTTGTATGAGCAAATAATATTTGCGCGGCAGAAGGCATTGCTTCTTTATTTAACCATGTCTCAGGCTCCCACAATTGAGAACGTTTAAATGCTTTAGCACAATGAATAAAGCATTCCTCAACTTCAACTCGAATGGCAACGATTGGTGCTTTCCCTCTTGCAGATAGCTTTGCCAAAACTTCTTCGTTTTTAATAATGGCAGCTTTCCCATTAACTCTTAACGTTTCTCCGAGTCCTGGTATAAAGAAAAGAAGTCCTACTCTAGGATTTTTCAAAATATTTCTTAACGTATCCATGCGCTTGTTTCCTGGTCGCTCAGGAATTATTAAGCAATGTTCATTTTCTATGTAAATAAATCCTGGTTTATCTCCCCGTGGTGAGACATCGCAAAATCCATTTTCATCTGCAGTGGCAATCATTAAAAAAGGAGACTTCGCTATAAAATTTTTACAGTGCTCATCCAGTTCAGCTATCACCTTTCTCTTTACCAATTCACTCGGAACACCAATCAGTTCTCGCAACTCTTCTTCTGTTGTAATCGTATCTCTCAAGCTTCATCCCCCTAGTCTCTTCTTCTACTTCAGTTTGACCTTTCGAGCTTTCATTGCCTTGACCTTGAAATAATCCCCTCCCTTTCGTATTTCATCATCTGTACCCCAGCTTATATCTTTGGCTATTGCTATGAATTTAGGGATGTGCTTAGAGCAATGAATATATGCTTCCTCTACTTCTATAAATACCCAACGCTCAAGCCGCAAACCTTCATAACTGATAAGTTCACGTGCCAGCCCTTCCCGTACCTTCATACTCAACTGTTCATTTTCAATGATTTCAGCTTTTCCATTTATATGTAAACCAACGCCTCTTTCAAAATCAATAAATAATAAGCCAATATGGGGATTTTCCAAAATGTTTCCAAGACTCGCCATTACCCCATTGCCTCGATATTCCGGGAAACACAAAATTTTGTCTTCTACGACTCTCACAAAGCCCTGCTCCCCAGCCCGAAACGAAGAGTCACATTCACCATTTCCATCGGCAGTTGAAATAAAGACCATATTTTGCAAGGAAATAAACTGCTTCATTTCTTCATTTAAAAAGTTGATCACTTGATGCTCATAAAATGCTTCAGCCCTTCTTTTTGTAGCGTACCGCTGCTGCAACAAGTGCTCACCATTTGAACCAACCATATCGATTCTCCTCTAATTTCTTATTTCCATACTTCGTTTAACTTGTCTGCATAAAACTGGATCGCTTTCTTATAACCTACTATATTTGGATCATCGGATGTGTTCACAAGACAATTTAGCAACTCCGTCATCGCCTTTTCATGTTCATTGAGATTATATAGAGTCATAGAATAAAAAACCCTTAATGCCTGATTTTGTGGAAACTGCTCTATTCCTTTCTCCAGTACTGTTTTTGAGCAAGAATAGTTTCCTAAAGTTCGATATGTACTTCCTAGGCCTAAGTAAGCATCCTCTAAATCATCACCCGCTAATCCAAGCTTTATCGCTGCCTCATAATATCCAACCGCTTCCTCTTCTTTTCCAAAGTTATCGCAGCTCCAGGCACACTGATAAAGAATTTGTGGGTCATCAGGAAATTCCTTTCCTAATTTAGTCATCACTAGATAACATTCCTCATACCGACCATTTTTTCTTAGTTCTAATGCTTTCTTTAATTCATCATTCATTTTATATCCCTACCTTTATACTATTTTACCGCAATATTAGACGAAATACGACATGCCCTTGATCAATCAAATATAGATATTTTCGATTCATCCTCATCCATTTTTACAAATTCTTTCTAGCTTAATATTCGTACCAATTGTTATAATAATTTGGAAAAGGAGGTTTGTTGATTGTTCATTGAATACATACTCATCTTTATTGCCGCTGCAACACCTTGGTTAGAAATCGCCCTCGTTATTCCACTCGGGATAATCCGAGGTTTATCCCCCTTCTGGGTTATGGTCTCCGGATTTGCAGGAAACCTCAGTACAGTTATTCTTCTCATTATTGGATTTGAAAAGGTGAAGACCTGGCTTGCAAAGCGAAAAGAAAAAAAAGGGGAAACAGAAAACGAACGCTCCAAACGAAGCGAACGCGCCCATAAAATTTGGAATAAGTATGGTCTTCCAGGGCTAACGCTGCTAGGTCCTATCCTAATTGGGATTCACATTGCTATTTTTATCGGGATGTCACTCGGCGCAAAGAAAAATTGGACGATGCTTTGGTCAACGATTAGCTTAGTCGTTTGGACATTGACATTTGGCATTTTAACCATGCTTGGCTTTGATTTTTTTGTGAGAAATTAATGGAACAAGAAAAGGAACGCCCTGCTTGATAAGAGCTGAGAGCAAAATGCCGTTATTAAATGACCTTTTTGACTCAGCTTTTTTAACATTAAGATTGCATTTGCTTTTGGCGTCCGAATATTTCCGCCTCTAGTCGCTTTCCCGTTGGAGTCGCAGCTAAGCCTCCCTTTGCGGTTTCACGAAGTGCTGTTGGCATCGTTTGGCCAATGAGATACATCGAATGAATGACTTCATCGCAAGGAATACGGCTCTTAATTCCAGCCAACGCCATATCTGCTGCCGTAATGGCATTAGAAGCACCCATCGCATTTCTTTTTACACAAGGAACTTCAACAAGTCCAGCAACTGGATCACATACTAAGCCGAGCATGTTTTTTAATGTTATTGCCATTGCTTCCGCACATTGACTTGGTGTACCTCCTGCCATTTCAACTATAGCTGCTGCAGCCATACCGCTAGCAGAGCCAACTTCGGCTTGACAGCCACCTGCCGCACCGGAAATGGATGCATTATTAGCTACAACAAAGCCAAAGGCAGCAGCAGTAAATAAGTACTCAATCATCTCCATACGTGTTGGATTTAATTTTTCCTTCACTGCAAATAAAGTTCCAGGCACTACTCCAGCAGAGCCTGCCGTTGGTGTTGCACAAATGACCCCCATTGCCGCATTCACTTCATTTGTAGCCATCGCTTTGCTGACAGCATCTAATAAAATATCTCCGCCTAAAGACTTCCCGCTTTTTATATAATTTTGTAGAAGAACAGAGTCCCCACCTGTTAAACCTGAAACAGATGTCACCCCTTTAAGACCTCTTTCAACTGCTTGCTCCATTACGACTAAATTATGTTCCATTTTTGCAATAATTTCTTCACGAGTTAGACCGGTTATTTCCATTTCCTGTTCGATCATCACTTCTGCTATTTTCACTTGTTTTTTTTCTGCAAGTTCTACTAGTTCAGCCACATTTCTAAACATCATTTTGCTCCAATCCCTTCAAAGCTTATTCCACCATTTGAATGATTTGCGTGACGTTTGGCAAACCCTCAATTTCTTTCAGGACCTCAGCGGGAATTTTCTGATCCACCTCGATCACCATCATCGCCATTTTCCCTTTTTCTTTACGGGAAACTTCCATATGGCTAATATTGATTTCATTTTGTGCCATTACCGTCGTAACAGCTGAAACAACGCCAAATTGATCATTATGAACGACCAAAATTGCTGGATTTTCGCCTGAAAGCTTAAGCTGAAATGAATTAAGCTCGGTGATTTCAATCGTTCCTCCACCAATGGAAATACCAACTACCTCTAATTCTTTTTGCTCATCATAAAGTTTAATGCGCACTGTGTTCGGATGATCTGTTACCGTTCTTTCGACAACGAACTCAACCTCCATATTTGCTTTCTTTGCTAATTGAAGGGAAGTCGGAATTCGCTCATCAAATGTATCAAAGTCAAGAAGTCCTCCCACAATCGCTACATCTGTGCCATGTCCCTTATACGTCTCTGCAAAAGAACCATAGAGATGAATGACTGCTTTTTGCGGTTGGTAGCCGAATAATGTCCTTGCTACTCGGCCAATTCGTGCTGCTCCTGCTGTATGTGAACTTGAAGGGCCAATCATAACTGGACCGATTATGTCGAATGCAGATCTATACTTCATAACATATGCTCCTTTTAAATTCAAAATATGAAAGAAAAACTCAACAACATCATACCACAATATTCATTGTTTTCCCGTAATTTTTCCCCTATTTTCATAGTAATAACAATTCATGTAAGGGATAAATAGGGAAGTTCCTTCCTCTCTTGGTAAAAGATATAGCGTTCAAAACGTTTCTCTCATAGGAGCATCCGTCCTTTTCGGGCGTGTGCCTTGCAACCATTGTGATTTTTCATAGTCCTATTGTATAATAGGACAATAACTATAGATAATTGGAAAGGCTGATAAAGATTGGAAAATTCTTCAAATTTTATTAAGAGCATTATGAAGGAGGATTTAGAAGCTGGTAAGCACGACAAAATCGTGACTCGTTTTCCTCCTGAGCCAAATGGCTATTTACATATTGGACACGCAAAATCAATCGTTATCAACTTTGGACTTGCCGATGATTTTAACGGTCAAACAAATTTACGCTTTGACGATACAAATCCGTTAAAAGAGGATCAAGAATATGTCGATTCTATTAAAGAGGATGTTAAATGGCTCGGCTATGATTGGGATGAACTACGATTTGCCTCAGACTATTTTGAGGAAATGTACAATAAAGCTGTTTTACTTATTAAAAAAGGCAAAGCATATGTTGATGATTTAAGTGCTGATGAAATCCGTGAGTATCGTGGAACTTTAACAGAACCAGGAAAAGACAGCCCTTACCGCAGTCGCTCTATTGAAGAAAACCTCGACCTATTTGAACGAATGCGAAAAGGTGAGTTCAAGAATGGCGAAAAAGTGCTTAGAGCAAAAATTGACATGGCTTCTCCTAATATTAACTTACGTGACCCTGTCATCTATCGAATTGCCCATGCAACTCATCATAATACTGGTGATAAATGGTGCATTTATCCAATGTACGCTTTTGCCCATCCGTTGGAGGACGCGATCGAGGGTGTAACCCATTCCCTTTGTACCGTTGAATTTGAAGATCAACGCCCATTCTATGATTGGGTCATTGCTGAATGTGAAACAGAAAATACACCTCGCCAAATTGAGTTTGGGCGTTTAAATATTACAAACACGGTTATGAGCAAGCGCAAACTAAAGCAACTTGTCGATGAAAAATTTGTTGACGGCTGGGACGACCCGCGAATGCCAACGATTTCTGGGTTGCGTCGGAGAGGATTTACTCCTGAAGCCATTCGTGAATTCGTTAAAGAAACAGGCGTTTCCAAGGGCTCAGGTTTTGTTGATTCTGCAATGCTCGATCATTATGTGCGAGAAGACTTGAAACTTAAAGCCCCTCGTACGATGGGTATTCTTCGTCCATTAAAAGTCGTGATCACCAATTATCCGGAAGATAAGGTTGAAATGCTGGAAGCGGAGAACAACCCTGAAAATGAAGAGATGGGAACTCGACAAATTCCATTTTCACGTGAAATCTATATAGAGCAAGAAGATTTCATGGAAGAGCCACCAAAAAAATATTTCCGCCTATTCCCTGGCAACGAAGTCCGCTTAAAACACGCTTATTTCATCAAATGTGAGGATGTTATAAAAGATGTAAATGGCCAAATCGTTGAAATCCATTGTACGTATGATCCAGAGACTAAAAGTGGAACGGGTTTTACTGGGCGAAAAGTTAAAGGGACGTTGCATTGGGTCGATGCAAAGCATGCTATTCCGGCGGAATTCCGTCTTTATGAGCCTCTTATTTTAGATGAGGAATCAAATGGAGAAGACGATGAAACTAAAACATTTTTGGACTATGTCAATCCTAATTCATTACAAATTATCCAAGGTTTTGTTGAACCTAATATGAAGGACGTTAAACCACAGGATAAATTCCAATTCTTCCGCCACGGCTATTTCAATGTTGATCCGAAGTATTCAACAGCTGAAAAACCTGTATTTAACTTAATCGTTTCCTTAAAAAGCTCCTTTAAATTAAAATGATGTAAAAAACCGTTTGGATTGGTCCAAACGGTTTTTTAATCTTTTGATCGATGTTAGCGCTCACACTTTTAAATGGTGATTTTCCCATTCTCCTGCTTTCTTTTACTAAAACTTTTCAAAATGGCCTGTTTTAGCTTACACGGCTGTCTCATCCTCATTTAGAAGCCATTTACACGATAATTTCTGAGGAGCTCACACTCTTTTATTCCTAAGCAAACCAATCTTCGAGTTGTTTTCGTAAAACAAATTTTTGAATTTTCCCACTCGCATTTCGTGGCAGCACCTCACAGAAAATATATTTTCGTGGTCGTTTGTAATTTGCGAGTAATTCGCTATTTTTACAGTATTCGTCCAACTCTTCCTCCGTTAATGATAAATCTTTTTTTACGATGAAAGCTGTAACTGATTCTCCCCACCTGTCATCTGGTTGCCCAATAACAGCGACGTCAAGTACACCTTCGTGCCCATATAAGCAATCCTCTACCTCACGTGGGTAAATATTTTCACCTCCTGAAATAATCATGTCGTCCACCCGATCCTTTACATAAAGATAGCCTTCCTCATCAAGATAGCCGATGTCGCCAGAATGATACCAACCTTTATATAAAGCCCTTTCTGTTGCTTCATCTCGATTAAAATAACCGCTCATCATACATGGTCCTTTAACGATAATTTCTCCTGTTTCTCCTGCTGGTACGATATCATCTGGTTCAGATGGTCCAGTTTCATTAGGCTTCACAATTCGAATTTCGTGATTTAAACATACTTGACCTGCCGAACCTGCTTTTCTAATTTGATCGGTCTCAGATAAAAACGTGATCGCAGGACCCATTTCCGTCATTCCGTACGCTTGAATAAGTTGAATGCCTAATTTTTCTTGACATGCAAACACAAGACTCGGAGCCATTGGAGCAGCTCCATACAACCCCGTTGTTAAACTCGAAAGATTATACTCGCTTAAGTTCTCTTGCAGAAGCATGTTCCACATTGTTGGTGCCGCAAAAAACTTCGTAATTTTCTCTTGTTCAATTAATCGAAGCACCTCTTTTGGTGTAAAATGATGGAGGATTACGTTCTTCCCACCAACATGAACTCTCGGTAGCAAGGCACAATGCAGTTCTGCACAATGGAACATTGGTGCTGTTACAAGTCCAACATCATCTGACATAACCTTAGTTGACGAAATCACAATTAAGCTTTGCTCGACCATATCGCGGTGTTTATGTATGACACCCTTTGGTCTTCCAGTCGTACCACTTGTATACATAATGGCATATATATCATTTTCATCAATATGTTCGTCTTTTGCATAATATGATGGTGCCGAGGCAAGTTTATCTCTATAATTGGCAGCATAAGATGGGGTATCTTCATCTATATACCAAAATCCTGTCTTTTCAAAGCGGTGATGGATCGGTTCAATTCCGGAAGACAGCATTTTTTCAAAGAGGACAATTTTTGGCTGTGCATCATGAATAATATAAGCTAATTCTTCAGACGTTAAGCGAAAATTAATCGGGTTGAAGACAGCGCCAATTTTTGCACAAGCAAAAAAGGTAGTTGCTAATTCCTCCGTATTAAATAAATAAGTAGACACTCTGTCCCCTTTTCTCACTCCTTCATGCAGGAGAGCGTTTGCAAGTTTGTTTACCTCCTCGCTCCATTCTAGATAGGTTAATCGAATATTCTTTCTCACATCATAAAGTGCTTCTTTGTTTGGGTACTTAGCAACGGTTAAATCAAATATGCGTCCAATCGTTGTCATCTTCCTACCTCCCTTTTATCAAAAGCCTCTTTCTTTCGTTAATTCGGATATACTCGATTGTTGATCTAGTTGTTGACGGTACATGCAAATGCAAGGAAATTTCAAACGTTATAATCCCAAATTTTTTGCGATAATTGATTTCATGATTTCATTCGTTCCAGCGTATATACTTGCCACAGGAGTATCGCGATAACGTCTTGCAATCTCATATTCTTCCATATACCCGTAACCGCCATGAAGCTGCAAACATTCAGTTGCTATTTTTCTCGCATTCTCAGTGAGCTTCCACTTCGCCATCGATACCTTCGTAACGACATCTTCTCCCTGCATATGCTCGTGAATAAGCTGATCGAGAAAGGTTCTACCCATTTCAATATCTGTCGCCATTTCCGCAACCTTAAATTGAGTGTTTTGAAATTTACTAATCGGTTTCCCAAATGCTTCACGGCTTTTGATATAGTTCAATGTGAGCTCAAGCATTTTTTCCGAAGCAGCTTGTGCAGCAATCGCTACTAGTAATCTTTCCTGTTGTAGCTTTTCCATTAAGTATAAAAAGCCTTTCCCTTCCTCACCGAGAAGATTTTCTTTCGGCACTAAGCAATCTTCAAATATTAATTCTGCTGTATCCTGACAGTGCATTCCGACTTTGTTCAACTTTCTACCACGGGAAAATCCCGGGGTTCCTCTCTCTACCACTAAAAGGCTAATCCCTTTATGTTTCGGGCTTGCATTCACATCCGTTTTACAGGCAACAATGATTAAATCGGCATGAATTCCATTTGTGATAAATGTTTTTTGTCCATTCAATACGTAAACATCTCCATCAAGCTTTGCTGTCGTTTCAATGCTCGCTAGATCTGAACCAGCCCCTGGCTCAGTCATAGCAATTGCAGTTATCATCTCACCTGACACACATTTCGGAAGCCAACGTTGTTTCTGCTCTTCAGTCCCATATGAAGTGATATAAGGAATAACAATATCACTATGAAGTCCGATACCGACTAATCCTGAACCGACCTTTTCTAATTCTTCATTGATGATTACCGAGAATCCCCAATCCACTTCGCTGCCGCCATATTTCTCCTCCACCCCTGGACAAAGATAGCCTTGAGAACCCATCTTCCGCCAAAAATCTCTTGGAATTTCTCGTTCTTCTTCCCATTTTTGATAATATGGATATGCCTCTTTTTCTAGAAACTTTCTTAATGCTTTACGAAAAATCTCATGTTCTTCTTGTAAAAATAAATGTTGCATACGCTCCTCCTTTTTAATAGTTTGGGAAAACACTCACTTTCATATTAAAGTATTTTTGTTATTTTTTAAATACTTTAATAATTATGAAAATTTAATAAATAAACTCTCCTCAATAAATGGAGAAAGGTGAATATGAGGACTCAAAGTCATCTTTCTCCATTGTTTAAATTTATGCTACCTGCCTCACTTCCAAACTCTTTTATTTTCCTTTCTTACGGTGAACCCCATACGATCTAAAGTCTCTAGAAATGGAATCATATATTTTCGCGTTAATTCAAGAATGTCTTTTGCTTCACCAACCTCAAATTCTATTTCAGTATTTTCCTTTAATTTTGCTACTGCCTCATTAAAAATTTCCCCATGCCAATAAAACTGACCATCTAAAGAAACAATTTTTGTTGTGTCTTCTAAAAATTTCCGCAAATCAACGGCTACATTTTCCGGAATTCCTGCTTCCTTCAAATAGTCTGAAAAGTAATGAACCTTCATCCGATCGGATTTCAACTTAGCCATCATGTTTTCAATACGTACCCGCCAATTATTGGGAACATGTGGTTCAAATTCATGTAATGATATAAATTGCTCTTTTCGTTTAAAGACATTTTTATTGATGGCTTCTTCAATGACATAATCTAACAGCCCTTGCGGATATTGCTTTCCTAAATGATGAGTTAGTTCCCCCTTATTTATCCCTTGCTTCATTGGAAAATCAGTATGATAATCACGCATGCGATCGTATAATTCTTCTTCAATCAACTCACAAAGCACCTTTAACGTATACTCTTTTCCATTATATAAAATGAAATCACCGCTTTGCAGTTCTTCTTTTACAATCACTTCATCAAGCGATGTATGCGTCATTAATTCGATCATTGTTAAGCTCTTTGCTTCCATTAATGCGGTGACCATTCTTTCCCCTGGTGTCCCAACTTTTTTTTGTTCTAATGCAGCTATTGTCCGCTCTCCAAAACGATATTTCTGTCCTTGCGGATCGATGACCCATCCGCCGCCAATTGTTTCCTGAGGACTTGGTCTTCTTAAAATAAAGCGGTCACCTCGCTTCGCCACAATCTCCTCATCTAACCGAATTTGACAAAGAATTTCACCGTTCTCAGCTTTCAATTCATTGCGATCAAAAAACACAATCCGTCCCATCACTTCCGCTGTTCCAATATGACATTTAATCGGCATTCGCTGTTTCACCATATAATCTAAATCCTCTACAACTTGAATGGCAACGTCAATCGTTCTTGTTACATTAAAATGTTCAGAAGAGACAACTACATCTCCACGCTCAATTTCTTCTTTGGAAATGCCCGCTAAATTAATTGCTGCACGCTGGCCTGCAAAGGCTTCTTTTGCCGGTCGATGATGAACCTGTATTTGCCTTGCCTTTACTTCAAGACCTTTCGGCATAATCATCAAGCTTTGCCCTTCCTCAATTCTTCCCTCATAAACCGTTCCTCTTACAACAGTACCTTGACCTTTAACAGTAAATACTTGATCAATAGGTAAGCGAAACGCACCCCTAATATCACGCATTTCCTGTTCTTTCAAAGTATTAATAATCATCACTTTCAGTTCATCAATTCCGTAATTGGTAAGGCTATCAACCAATAGCATTGGCACTTGTTCAAAAACTGTCCCTTTTAGCTCTTCTTTAATATCTTCTTTCACAAGGTCTATAAATTCTTTCTCCACCCGATCAATTTTGGAAATGACAACCAGCCCATTTCGAATCCCTAAAAAACCCAGAATGTCCAAATGTTCTCTAGTTTGCGGCATGACCCCTTCGTCAGCAGCGACGACAAGGACGACCAAATCAATCCCAGCCACTCCAGCAATCATCTGGCGAATAAAACGCTCGTGTCCCGGTACATCTACGACCGAGATTTGTATTTCATTATCTTCATATAATGGAGCAAATCCTAACTCTATCGAAATTTGCCGTTCCTTTTCTTCTTTTAGGCGATCTGTATCAACGTTTGTTAAAGCCTTTGTTAACGTTGTCTTTCCATGATCTATATGCCCGGCCATTCCAATCGTAAAATATCTTTTCATCCCGTGTTCCCTTCCTTTAATGTATCTTCATTAACTGTAGCTTGAATTAAATCTACTTTCAAGGATGAAGATCACAGTTTTAAAAATCGATTTTTTCTCCTCTTTATGAATAGTGTTGAAAAAACATGAAAAACTAAAGAAAAAAAAGGAGAGTAATAATAGATGAAAAAAATACTCATTAGTTTGATTCTTTTTTCCGCCAGCTTTGCCTTCATTACAAACGATACTTCCTTTGTTGAAGCGGAAGAAAAATATGCAAAATGGGGGCAGCTGGCAGTAAGCAAGACGAAGGAAAAGTATCCGAATGCAGAAATAAAAGATTATAAACATATCGGTCGTGTTCAAGGTACAAACACAACAGTCGAAAAGTTTAAGCTATGGCTAAAGGAGAATGACAAAGAATTGGGACTCCTAGTCAATATAGAATTTGATAAAGAAACAGAGCGTGTTATTGAGATTTCATTTAAAGAAATAGAAAAATAACTTTTATTTTTTCAAATTAGGCAGATGGCAGCCACCTCCACAACAAAATTTCGCTTTTAAAGACTAAGATAAAATGAATTTTTGCTAACTTCATTATCTGTAAAAAGGCAAATCGGCTTTTTTTCCATTTGCTTTTTTACTTTAAGCCAATTCCCTTAAAAAAGCTTCAATTTCCCGCTGATTTCGCAAAATAAACACTTTTTTTGTTTCTTTAAATCTTTCACAGCGCTCAGCCATAATCTTTTTTCTGCTGGCATAAGTTGTTAAAATAAACTTGATAAATGGCCAATCAAGTTTCTCCTCACAGCCGCTCGTCATATCACTGCGAGTTTTTCGGTGGTTTTGGATTCTTCTTTTGACAACTCGGTAAAGACATACTAAAAGCGGTTTTTCTATGTAAACGATCGCATCCGCATGAGGGAATCGCAGTTCAAAAGTACCACTGTAATTTCCTTCTATAATCCATTCAGATTGCTGCACAATTTCTTCTTGAGCCCTGCGAAATTCTTCTTGACTAGCTTCAATCCACCCAGGCTTCCAATATAAAGTATCTAAATGATGAACGGGAATATTTAAAATGGAACCCATTTTTTTAGCTAGGGTTGATTTCCCTGCCCCCGCTGAAACTCCCATTACAATAATTTTCCTCATTTTCTCTCTCCTCTCCCTATCCATGGTAAATATAATAAAAAAAATAAGACAAGTGCAATACATTCTAGCACAAGAATATAAAAAGGATACGGTCCTAAAAAATCAAGTAAGGAAGGATTTTCTGGCTTATGCGCCAAAAACATATAATTTCCTTCAGTTGCAATATTAGCAATAAAAGCGATTACTGCGACAGCGTTTAAAAAGGCAAACGATTGCCACATGCCTCGTTTTGTCACCACATACCCATTAACAAAAACAAAAAATAACCCTACCCAAATAATAAGTATATGAGTGATAAAAAATTGGAAAAAACGGAAATGGGGAAAGCCAACAAATAGTTCAGGTGTCACCAGCGCTTGCATTGCTCCAGCGAGACCAAGAAAGTAAACAAATTGAAAAACAAGCTTAGAATTGGATAATAAAAGGATTAAACAAAGGAGCAAACTAATCGAACAAAGATGAAGCGGCAATGCAAAAGCAATATTCCATTGTCCCCCGACATAGAGCCAAACATGATAAAGAGTTTCAAATAGAAAAAGAGAAACAAACAATATTGTTTTA
This sequence comes from Robertmurraya sp. DFI.2.37, assembly GCF_029211245.1. Classification (NCBI taxonomy): domain Bacteria; kingdom Bacillati; phylum Bacillota; class Bacilli; order Caryophanales; family Bacillaceae; genus Robertmurraya; species Robertmurraya sp. DFI.2.37. The sequence goes on from NZ_JARGEJ010000003.1 coordinate 110,970, forward strand.
AAGACTTTTTCATATTTTTTAAGTGTCGTATGCAACATCACAATCAGAATAGAACCGAAAATAAATAAAAATAGCATAATTAAATGCGAAAAAGAAAATAATTGAAAGGGGAAAAGCTCATAATCATGTCCAAAAAAATGTGGCAAATCTTTCACCCCGCAAATAATCAATACTTGTATTATACTGGATCATAGCAATAATGATACATATCAATCAAATATCCCATTTGACATACTTCCCCTTATGATGAAAAAACTACACCATCGATCGATAGTGTAGTCAGTGCTTTATTTCTAATTTAAAAAGTAAAAATCGGTTGTACTGCCCGTTTGCGTCGCAGTAACCTCCAGTCTTGCATCTATGCGCTCGCGGAGCTCTGGCACATGGGAAATGATTCCTACAAGTCTTCCGCTGCTTTGTATATCAATAAGCGCTTCAACGGCCTGATCGAGCGATTCTGGATCTAATGTGCCAAATCCTTCATCAATAAACATCGTTTCTAGCGATACGCCTCCCGCGTAATTCTGAACAACATCTGCAAGCCCTAATGCCAGTGAGAGAGCAGCCTTAAAGCTTTCCCCACCAGATAGCGTTTTAACATGTCTTTCTTGCCCTGTATATTGATCAAATACAAGTAATTCCAAACCACTTTGGACATTCCCTTTCGCTCGCTCTTTTTTTCGTAGCATTTGATAACGTCCACTTGTCATTTTTAGTAAACGGCTATTCGCCTCTCGCAAAATGTCATCAAGAAAAGCTGCTAGTACATACCGTTCAAATGTAATTTTCGCAGCATTTTGTCCACGGGTGATATCATACAGTTCCCCTACTAAATTGTATCGCTTTTCTAATTCCTTCATCTCAGCATTAATTCGCACAATTAAATCGTGAATTTGCTCATTTTCGTTCCTTTTAATAAAAAGATTCGTATATTGGGTATTCAACTCTGCTATTATTTCCTGAACTTCTTGAACTTTTTGCTGTAATTCTTGTAAATTAGGCTTATCTATATGACGCAACATTTCTTCCAATTCCTGATAACGATCTGAAACGGAACGAAACTCTTCATAATAATGACGAATTTCCTTTTCAAGCAGAGCAATTTCCTCAGTTGAACGTTTAGCATGCTCGAATTGCTTATAGTCTTTAAAGCCTTGCTCTTTTAATTGCTTTATAAACGCTGCCCTTTCTGCATTCAATTCTGTTTCCTTTTCTTTTGCATGTTTTTGTACTGTCTCAAAAGCACTTTGTGCTGAAAAATATTTCTCTTTTGTCTCTTGAAAATGTCTCTGTGCCGTTTCAAATTGCTGAAGAAGAGTTTCTTGTGTACGTACAGCCTCCAGCCACTTCCTTTCAAATGCTTGCGTTGATCGAAGCTCCTCAGGAATTCTTGACATTAATCCATTTAAATGTGTATTTTTTTCCGTAAAACGGATTGCAGCATCATTGACCTGTCCTTTAAGATCAGAAATTTTCTTTTCAAGAAGATTCTTTTTCTCTTCCAATTCTACGATTTCTGCTGAAATTTGTTTATATTGCTTTTCCCGTTCAATCAACTGCCGATATTCTTGCTGTAAAATACGCTTTCTATCTAATAATTCATGGGTGTAAGCCTCTAACTTAACTTCTGTAAAATCCGCTCGCAGCTTTAGTAAATCTTGATAAATTCCTTCCAGTAATTCTGAACCTGTTTTCATTCTGGATTGCTGTTCGAAAAAGATTGATTCTAATTGTAACCTCTCTTGTTCTAAAACAGTAACCTGCTCCTTTGCGGCTTTCAGATCATTCTCATCAGGAATGAACTCGGCATGTTGAGATGCTAGCTGTGGATGCTCTGTTGAGCCGCATACAGGACACGCTTCACCCCTATGAAGCTGACTCGCTAAAGCAACAGCTTGACCGTGGAGCCACTTGTCTTCAAGCTCGTGAACTAATGCTTTCGCATCCTCGAGGCGCGCTTGTGCCTTAGCGAGTATTTTATGACTTTCATCTAAACTCATCGCGTTTTCTTTATTTTTTTGTACCTGCTGCTCATACTTTGTTGCCAATGCTATTTCCTGCTCCAGCTTATCAAAATTTCGCCTATTTTCAAGAATTTGAACATCAACTTTCTCGATTGAAATCTTTTCCTCAAGCAGCTTGCCTAATGCCTTTTCCGTTAAACGAAAGGTTTCCTCTACCTGCTGTTGCTGTTCAAATAGCTTCTCTCTATTTTGCTGCAATTGCGTAACTTCTTTTTGTAATAGCGCAAAAGAAGTCACTTCATCTTTCATCTGTTGAAGAGAGTGAATTTCCTCTTGCACTTTTTTTCTTTTATCTTCTTTTGCTAATTCATTCTTCCAAATTTCTTCTTTTTTTTGTAAAAGTGCATGCAAATCTTCTAAATTTTTCGTTCGAAGCTTCACGTTTTCAATGAGCGTATCGCGCTCCTTTTTTAGGCGATGGCATAATTCATCCTGTTTTGCTAAAAGAGCAGCTTTATTTGCCTGAACAATTTCTTTTTCCTTTCTTACAAACATCTCTTTATTGTTTTCGAGCATTTTTATTCTGAGAGCTAACTGATCCCTTGTCTCCATTTGCTTGACGATATTTTCTGCTTCATATAATTTTTGCGTAAAAAGCTCTTTATCCGTTTCTTTCTGCTTTACTTCATTTTTAATGCTTTCTAAGTGCTCACCCATTTTTTCAATTTCTGCTTCGAGTAACGGAAGTATATGAACATCCTGATCACTGCCAGCTTCTAAATGAAGCTGAAGTTCTTCATGATAAATAGCCTTAATTTTACGAATTAAAAGTGCTCGTTCTTCTTGTTGTTTTTCAACGGTTCTCTTTATTTCCGTTGCTTCTTGCTTCAGTTTTTCCTCAATTCGTTTATACATTTCCGTATGGAATAAACGCTGAAGAATCGCTTCCTTCTCTTTACTATCTGATGTTAACAGCTTGCGAAATTCGCCTTGTGGAATCATTAAAATTTGCCTGAACTGGTTACTATCAATCAGCATGATCTCTTTTATTTTCTCATCCACATCTCGCACGTTCGCAGCAACAAGCTGTTGTTGTCCGGTCTCATCAAAAATATATAATTCAGCACTCGCTCCAACAGTTCTATAGCCATCCCCGCGCTCCTTTTTCTTTTCCTGTTGTGGAGAACGTTTAACAAAAAATTGCTTCCCTCGTAAACTAAACTTCAAGGCGACTTCTGTATGTAGATCATCACGGGCAAATTGACTTCTTAGTTCTGAGCCGTTGCGATCCTCCCCACTTGCTTTTCCATATATCGCATAACTAATACCGTCAAAAATCGTCGTTTTCCCAGAACCTGTTTTTCCGGAAATAACAAACATCGTTCGATTTCCTAGTTCACTAAAATCGATCGTTTCTCTCCCGGCATAAGGACCAAAGGCTTGCATCATTAACGTAATCGGTCTCATTTTACGCCCTCCTCGCTCAGCACTTTGTCAATCACATCAGCCATCACTTGCTTTTTTTCAGGTGTGAAATCGGCTGTTGTCATCTCTTGATAAAATTGTGTAAATAGCTCAAGTTCGGATTTCTTTTCTTCGCCTTGCACCGTCATCTTCTGTTCACTCTTTTTCAAATCAGCTAATGCAATTTTACGCTCCAAATGAAGAACATTTGGGTAAACTTGGCGGAGTTTGTTAATCGGATCAAGCAAAGCTCCTTCATCATGCAGTGTAATTTTCAAATAATCATCTAACTTCTGTTTTCCATAAAAGCTCGGATCTAAAAGCTCTTCTAAATGCCCTTCAAGCTCACGCATATCTTTCTTTGGAGCAAGTGAATGATAGCGGATCTGGAATGTACCATTCTCATTCATTTCAACTATTTGAACAGATTTTTTTTGCTTCGCCTCTGAGAAAGAATATTTTAATAGTGAACCAGAATAGAAGATTTTATCATGCTTAATAGCATCCGGACTATGAAGATGCCCTAAAGCCGTGTAAGAAAATGGGACAAATAACTCTTGACCAACGCAGCCAGAGCCACCCACAGAAAGAGTCCGTTCAGATTCCGAAGTACTTCCGCCCAAGACAAAGGCATGTCCAACAAAAACGTTTGGTTCATTTATATTTAATGTTTTTTCTATTGTTCCAATCATCGCTTTCATGGCATCTTGATGGGAATGGATGCTATCATCATCTAGCAGATGCCTGATCATCCCTGGTTCTGCATAAGGAACTAAATAAAAATTAACCCCATTTAAATGAATGGGCTGAAATGTTTTTTGGATCTTACCAGTTAAATAAAAGTGGCTGTTTCGATACCACGAGCTTCCAAATGATAGTCTTTCAGCACTATCATGATTACCAGCAATCGCAATGATCGGTGTGTTAAGTTCCACATTGATTTTAAAAAGAATCTCATCAAGTAGTTCGACTGCATCGATCGGTGGTACTGAGCGGTCATATAAATCACCCGCTATCACAACAGCATCCGGTTTCTCATCCTCTACTAGTTTAACGAATTGGTTGAGGACTATACGTTGATCCTCTGTCATGTATAAACCATGAACAAGCTTCCCTAAGTGCCAATCGGCAGTATGAATAAATTTCATCATTCTCACCCCATCTTATCTTTCATCATTATACCAGTTTTAGAGATTGATGAAACTTTACAATTATAGGAATCTAAACAACCTAAAAACAGCCCAACCATGAGGTTGAGCTGTTCAACATTGACAATGAAATTAGCGTTTTACTACATTAGCCGCTTGCGGCCCACGAGCACCTTCAACAACTTCAAAAGATACTTCTTGGCCTTCTTCTAATGTTTTGAATCCTTCAGCTTGAATAGCAGAGTAATGTACGAATACATCATTTCCATCTTCAGATTCGATGAAGCCAAACCCTTTTTCTGCATTGAACCATTTTACTTTACCGTTTTTCATGAAAAAAAATCCTCCTAAATCGGCACAGGATAAGTGCCATGTGTAAAATTCACCATTTACAACGTATTGCATCTTCTTACATTACTCGAGTCCATTTCGTAAAGGCTTTCATCTATGAATAATGAGTTATGAAACTTCATTATTCTAGTACCTTTAGATTGTGAAATCATTCGAAACATTTTGGAACAAGTGTCTTGAAAAAAACAAACACGTGCTAACGGCTGTTTTTAATATAACATTTTCAGTCAATTCTGTCAATGTGGATAAATCCGACAAACCCTTATATATCAATGTTTAAACGTGTCGAATCATGACTAAACAACCCGAAAAATTATTATTCCATCCTTCTTTTTTAAGAAGAACATGTATTCCCATTTGCCTAATTTTTTAATTGTTCAGGGAGGTTTTGAATAGATTGCACAACGACATCCAGCTTGGCCTCGATTCGATAAAGCAAGTATAGAGTTACAATAACGGGAAACCCTACCTCGCTTATGAATGGAATGAATTGCTCCACCTCTCACTCCTCCTCTCCTTTTTCAGGTTTCCTTAAATACTCAAGTTTTTAACAATTTTTCAAAGATATGAATATGGAAACAATGTGCTGTTGAAACGCTATAGAATAGCTTTTGTTCTTTTTTAATTTCAAAATCAGCACAAAGCATTTTATCTTCCATTCGTTCAACACCATGCTTTCAAAAGGAGCCAGCTCATTCTTCTCCTGGCTCCTCCGAAAAAATTATATCTCATATTCCGTTACATTTCGCTCAATCACACGGGCACCTTTTATGTTTGCCAATCTTCCTTTAGAACTAAGGAAAGCATTTGAAGCGATAATAGTTTCCATAGCAGCTTTCACCATAGCCTCATCAATCGGTTCTTTCGGTGCATCTACGGTCAAATTTAGACCTTGTCCAAATTCTGTAAGAAACTGCAACTCCAATGTTTTCGCCATATTTTCACCTCCTCATTTAAAACTAAATAACGTGCGAAAAAAAGCTTTTCACACTAGCCAACAATTTCAAAACTATCCGTACGTTCTACGCCGAGAACCGGATAGATTGATAATTGTCCCAATGCTTGTGCAGTTTCAAAAAGCTTGTCTGCTGTTACATTTTTATCAATATTGTTGTAAGTCTTCGCCTTGTAGAGCGGCTCTCCTTTTTCATTCAAGCCTATCTCAAACAAAATTTTTAACTTTGAATCTAGAATCATCGTTTCAGCCATCCTTTTCACCTCCCTCCACCCTTTATATATAGTGAAGAGTAAAAAAAGGACAGGAAGAAAAAAGCTCCACTACAATGGAGCACTGGATGAAATAGCCGTGAGTCTGCTCGTGACGCTTGCTTTCTAGCGGCAGATGCCGAGACTAATCTTTCAGAAGTCAAGCATCTTCTGACTTAAGCAAGTTGTTTCCTTGCCAAGCAAGAATTTGCCAAGCTTTGACTTCATCAACATCCCAATGTCAAGGCACTCCTCCAAAATGAGATGCTAATTTAGCTCTGTCATTTCACTTTTATTCAAACCCTCTTGCAAGAACTTTGTAAACTTCTTCAAGTCGTCTATTGTCGAAATATCAGAATCGAGCATCGGAATCATAACTTTTCTTATTTTTGGAAATAACTTTTCAATTTCTAATCGATATGTCTGCTCATTCTCCTTTCTTTTTGCAATAAATACACCATCCGCTTCATTTGGGATTAACTTGTTGACAATAAGAGTTGTTACACTAATGCCATGATTTCTTAAAACATCCATTGCTTTCCTCGTTTCAAGGATTGGAAGTCTTTCCGCATTTAAAACAAAAAGATATTCTGTCAAATTGGAATCAAGCAAAAGTGTTCGCACCCTTAAAAATTTCCTTCTCCGCTCCTGCAACTTTTCATAAATCGGATCCTCTGTTTTTTCACCATCACCCATCCAACGATGATAGTTTTTTTCATTTACTTGTTGTCTTCTTTCTAGCATCCCATCGATCCATACTCCCATTAATTCAGGCAAAGTTAAAAGCCTGATCGTATGGCCAGTTGGTGCTGTATCAAAAACAATTGCATCATAATGATCGAATTCTTCAATAATGATCGAAGTTAAGCGATCAAAGAGAGCCGCCTCCTCCGCTCCAGGTGTTCCAGCCGCTAACTCAATTTGTCGTTCCACCTCCTGAACCATCGTTGCCTTAACAAGCCCATGTAAATTATTTTTCACTTCGTTTATATAACGCTTTGACTCCTTCTCCGAACTAATTTCAAGAAGGGTTAATTGTTCATTAATTGAAAGCAATTCTCCATTAGAATCAACATGAAATAAATCACCGGTGTTATGTGCCGGATCAGTTGATACAAGGAGAACTTTTTTCTGTAATGAAGATAAGTAGGTAGCTAATGCGGCGGAAGATGTACTCTTTCCAACCCCTCCTTTTCCTCCAACAAAATAGATTTTTTTATTTAGAAGGTCCATCATGACACCACCTTTAACAACAACGAATTCCATCTAAAGGAGAGGTTTTTAATCCCATCCGTAAATGCCATTGATGATAACGTTCAACGAGAAACGGATATAACTCAAGTGTATAATAGAAAGCCGGATTAGGAATTCCTACCATCTCTGAAAAACATATGAGCATAAACAAATCCTCTTCATCTCTAAGTTCTCTTGCAAGTTCAGTGCGATGAGGCTGTTCTAGTATTTCCTCATAGAGGGCAACTGCCTTTTTTAATTGTTCAAAAAAATTCATACTATACACTCCTCTTTTCATAAGGAAATAGAGACTAGTGCTATCTAGTCTCTATTTTTGCTTACATATCTTGTGAAACGGAAGGCGGGTCATTTCTGCGAAAAGCGTTGATTGCTTCTAATATAATCCAAATGACAAGAATCAAAATAATCCCGCCTAGAATAAAGAGTAATAGATTTGTATCGGTTGCACCTAGTCCTGACCAATCAAATACAACTTGCTGCACCATTGCCCACACTGTCATGGCAAAAATAAACACCATCGGAATAAAGGTTGGGAGAAAATTACGCCCTTGCCGTTTTAGCCAAATTGAAATGAGCAATAAGCTAACACCAGCTAATAATTGATTACTTGTTCCAAATAATGGCCATAGTAAATAGCCGCCTGAACCAAAACCATTTGGACCTTTCGGAAGCAAAACAAGAGCTGCGCTAGTACAAACAGCCAAGCTTGTTGCGACATGCACCTTTGATAAAGACCTAATTTTATATTCTTCACCGATTTCCGAAATGATATATCTCATCAAACGAACTGAAGTATCTAATGTCGTTGCCGCAAAGCTTACGACTATAACCGCTACAATTGTTCTTGCCACATCTTCAGGAATCCAGATTCCAGTTGCTAATTGAGCGGCACCGTTGACAAAGTTCCCAAGTCCTCCTCCATTCGCTGCTCCGAAACTGGAATAAGCCGCCATAAAGTCTCCTTTCGTTGCGAAAAGCGTAACACAGGCAATAATGGAAATGAGTGCGAGCGTCCCTTCTCCAACTGCACCAAAGTAACCGACGAATCGAGCATCTGTCTCTTTATTTAACTGTTTGGAAGTTGTTCCAGAAGAAACAAGTCCGTGAAAACCGGATATTGCCCCACACGCAATTGTGATAAATAGCAACGGGAGCCAGGAGGTATCTGTCGCTGCAGCATTCGTCATCGGTGCAGTCACTTTCGGTTGCAAAACAACAAGCCCAGCATAAAGAATAACTAAACCAACCACCAACTGATGGGAGTTAATAAAATCACGCGGCTGCAACAGCTTCCAGACTGGTAAAGTAGAAGCAATATAACAATAGACCATCAAAATAATAATCCAAATAAAGAAAGACATCGCTATCCCATCGAGACCAAATAAAACTGTATTTTCCGCTCCACCAAAAGCTTTTACTAAATCAATTTGCAAAGCTGGAACATTGCTTGCAATAATTGCAACCATATACATGATTGCTAAAGCGACTAGCGATGGGACAAGCATCTTCGCTTTCCTTTTATATACTGCATACCCAATCCAAATGGCTAATGGAATTTGGATAAAAACAGGTAGTACACTTGATGGAAATTGGATAAACAAATTGGAAATTACCCATGCAAAGACAGCATTTACCATTAAAACAAGGATGAGAATAATGAATAAGAACATATTTTTAGCACGACTACCGATAATTTTGCTTGTGATCGTTCCAACTGATTGACCTTTGTTACGAACTGATAATACAATCGTTCCAAAATCGTGTACCCCCGCTGCAAAAATCGTACCCAAAATAACCCATAGAAAAGCAGGTAACCAACCCCAATATACAGCTATTGCTGGTCCAACGATTGGTGCAGCGCCGGCAACAGACGTGAAGTGATGACCCCATAAGACGAGCTTGTTGGTTGGAACAAAATCAACTCCATCTTCAAATCGATGTGCCGGAGTTACATAGTTTGGATCAAGCCGATATATTTTTTCGGCTATCCACCTTGAATAAAAGCGATAACCAAGTGCAAATACAAACATTCCAATTATCGCGAGCCAAATCGAATTCACTTTTCTCTTACCTCCTTTTGTAAAAAATGTCCTACACACCCATGATAATGAAAGCGGATACACAAAGTCAATATATTCTGAATATTATAATTAAATAACGTTTGTTACACTACTTCTCTATTACAAATGAACAAGCATTAAGATAAATTCGGCATATAATATTGTACGCACCATCTATTAACTGGGTCGATTTTCTTACACTCAGACTTGTCATTAAAAATAAAACTACCAGTTGACCACAAACAAACTATAAAAGATTAATTATGGACTCAGAAAAAAGGAGGTTTATTTATGGATTTACTAGACTTCTTAAACAAAAACTATTATATTCTTGTCCCTGCACTGTGGGTAATTGGCTACGCTTTAAAGCAAACTCCAAAGATTGCAAACTGGACAATTATCTGGATTCTTCTAGGTTTATCGATTACAATTGGAACGTTTGCTTTTGGCTTTTCGCCTGATGCAATTCTTAATGGCATCATCGCAGCTGGGGTTGCCGTTCTTGGACACCAAATGTTTAAACAGACATTAGGCGGAAGAAATGGAAAGAGAAAGATCATTACCGTTGAGGAAAAAAAGACGGAGAAAATCGAAGAAACATAAGAAATAATATCATATTTTCTAGATGACTATTACTAAATCTTCGACTTTTTTGGTAATTCCTTTTATAAGCTAGCTTTACAAGCCATCCCTTGCCGATTCCTCCTCGACAGGGGATTTTTTTCACTAGATGTTCCTTTCAGAAACACTTACACCGTACCTAATTAACAAACACTGCTTTATTCAAAATGGACAGAAAGACAACAAAAACAGGTTTTTTGAGGTTTTTTCGATAGTTTATAATACTCCCATTATTTTACACCCCTCGACTCTATCGCTTCAGTTTACAAAGCCGGAGAGAAAAAAATAAATGTTATAATTTTCCGACCCACTCACGCAAAAATCACCATGCAATAATCGTACCAGTTTTATCTCATATTTATGGTTTTAAGCCTTTAGAACTACTTAAAACAAGTTAAACATGTTAAAAATGTAAACAATGATAATATTTTGTCGAAATATGTATAATTTTCGACAATTTTAGGTTATTATAGACGAAATATTGAATTTGGAAAGGGGCAGATATTCCTATGTCTAATGATGCGCTATTAAAAATTGATATTCGAAGGTTAATTACCAAAAGTAACTTAAAATGGTCCATTCGACGAAAAACTACTTTTATTATTTTAGGAGCCACTGTCTTTTCCCTCATCATGGGGGTACCCATTGCTTTCATACAACATCTCATTTTAGAAACAGCTTTATTCGATCTATTTGGACAAGGGATCAAAAGAATAATTGAGACTTATTTTACGATAATTGTTAATTTGCTAGTAATGATCGTGTTCATAGGATTTGGAATCAAACAAATTGTTGTGAAGCCCATCAATAAAATAATAGAAGACTTAAATAATATACAAGGAGAACAGATTGATCTTTCTAAGCAAATTAATGTTGGTACGAAGGATGAATTCAATCAATTAGCAAATGTTTTTAACGGAGTGCTATCACATTTGCACAATGTGATTGAATTAGTTAGAGAAAGCTCCGAACAATTGGCAAGCTCTACAGAAGAGGTCTCCTCTTCTACTCAACAAGTAAAAACCATTTCTAAAGAGGTTTCAGAAAATACATATCAATTGGCTTCTGAAGCTGAAAACGGCCATCGCTCAGTGTCAGAAGTATCCCAATCGTTAAAAGAACTCGTGTCGTTGATTGAAAAAAGTCAAGCTAGGGCATCTGCTACAAATGAAAATAGTAAGGAAACGGTGAGGATTGCGACAAAAGGGAAAGAAAGTGTCGGTCTAGTTATTACTAAAATGAATAATATTAAAGAGAAAGCAAGTGAAACAAAAGAGTTTATTATTGATTTAGATAAATATTCTAAAGAAATTACAGGGATTGCTGATTTGATTTCTAATATCGCAGCACAAACGAATCTGTTAGCTCTGAATGCCTCGATCGAAGCTTCAAGGGCTGGAGAAGCTGGAAAAGGGTTCGCTGTGGTTGCAGAAGAGGTGCGAAAATTGGCGGAAGAATCTACTGAAAGTACCGCAAAAGTGAAAGAAGTGATTAGTAAAATAACAGCAATTTTATCTAAAACGGTTTCAGTTACAGAAGAAAGCCAAAAAGAAGTTAGTGAAGGAGTAATTGTTGTAAATCAAGCTGGTGAATCATTGGATGACATTTTGCAAGCAATCAATGGGACTGTTACTGAGATAAATGAAATCTTAAGCGCTTCAAATGAAAATATCGCCACATCCGATAAAATTGTCCTTGCAATAAATGCATTAAATGATTTTATTGAACAAACCGTATCAAGTACAGAAGAAGTTTCAGCATCGACTCAAGAAACAACAGCATCCATCGATTCTATCGCTGATAACATCGTTCAGTTAAAAGAAATGTCGTCTGCCTTAAGAACAACCGTGCAGCAATTTGCACAAAAAGCATAAAGATGACTTTTTAAGGCTTTGTTAAACACTCCTCTTGCTCAAACCGTTTTTAGCTCATTTCGTGTGAAACCAAGGTTTCATTCGAAATGAGCCAAAAATCACTACCATCCTTTAACAAAGCCTTTTCAAAAGAAAATCCCTCCTAAGTATATAATGCAAGCGCTTTTTTGAGACCAATTTGAAAGAATCGTTCACTAACAAGGCAGTGTCTAAAAGCCATGAAAACTCTTTTTTTTATTCTGTCTCCAATCGCAATTAAATTGCTTCATATTGCCAAACTTTGTCAGATAGATATTTTCGACACTGATTATTAGCAACCAAATATTCTAAATGAGCCAGAGCCTCGCCGATTGCAAATCTCATTTGATGAACATTTACATGTTGAAATAATGAAAGTGTTACCTCATATATTGTTGCTGGTTGCTTAACGAGGAAATATGTAAACTCCAGCCTTTCTTCGTGATGATCAATCAATTCATCAATGCGGCTATTAGCATTTTTAAAAGGCTTAAAGTGCGACGGGAACACATATTGCGCATTTAATTTTTTAATCTTCTCCAATGAGGTAAGAAATGATTGCAATGGATTGGGATTCCCCCTAAACCTGTAAGAAATATTTGGTGATACTTTCGGAAGAATATGATCAGTTGAGAAGAGAATACTTTTCTCCTTATTATATAAAACAAATAATCCATCAGAGTGTCCAGGTGTGCTCATGACTTCGAATTCTAGCTTTCCAAACATAATTTTCATTCCTTCGATCACTTCATGCTGGACAATAGGATATGGCTCAACTCGCGCGGTGAAACTTTCTTCATCGGTCATGAGCTGATCTATTAATTCTTGTGGAAGGCCGCATGTTAAATAGTCTTGGCGCTTCCTTTTTAATGATTCCCTGCCCCAATAAGTTAAACCCACTTCAGCATCTGTTCTTGTCATCCACACATCTGCACCTGTTAACTTTTGCAAACTACCAGCATAGCCAAAATGATCGGGATGACAATGGGTGATGATTATATTTTTAATATGATTTTTAGCAACGATTGGAGCCCAAATATTCCTGGTTACTTCCGAATTCAATCCTGTATCTAAAACCGTTTTTCCATTACTGCCTTCGGCGATAAAACAATTGACATGATTTAGTCGGAAAGGTAAAGGGATGGTTATTTGTTCAATTCCAAACTCAGATAGCATGCTCTTCCTCCTCAATCAATCTCAGGTTGAATTTTATACAAATAAAATGATAGCAATTTTCAGAAACTTATACAATAACTTAAATTTTATCCAGTTAGTCAAAATCACCTTAGTGGTAAAAGGTCTGTCCTTATTGGTATTTAAAACTACATAAAAAACAACACATGTGTGCAGTATTTTTTACTGAAGTACATGTGTTGCCCCCATTTATATCTTTTTATCAACTTCTGACGTGTCAACATTTGTGCCAAACCAATGAACAAGCTTCTCTTTAGCCTTCCCTTTTACTTCATCATCAATATGAACAGCCACTTGAAATAAAGCAACACCAAGCGCTCCTAAGTCATCGGTAAAGCCTACACCTGCCATAAAGTCTGGGATTAAATCAATCGGAAGAATGAAGTATCCAAGTGCTGCTAAAATGGTTATGCGCGCTTTTTTAGGCAACTCAGGCTTCTGAAGTGTGTAATAGAGCAACAGTGCTGTATACACAACCGAATGCCCTGCCTTTAACGCAAATCGCTTTAATTTGCTCCAAAACTTTTGCTCTGAATAGTGCTTTTCCATTCCTTCCATCTCGATCACACCTTCTTTCAACTTGCCTTTTATTATATCTCATCTTCGGCATAATTACATGGACAAGCTAATAAACCTTTAACGCCTCAAACTTAAATCCACCGTATCGATAATTTTGGTTTTTGTACATTTCCTTAACGCTATCCTCTCCATCTGCTACTAAAATAACTTGTTTGTCAGGAAACTCGTCCATGATAAACTGTTGAAGTTGGCTTGCAACTCCTCTCCGTCGATAAGAAGGTAAGATAACGAGGCCGTCTATTTCAACCGTTTCTTTCCCAATAATAGCGTCGACCATGCCAGCTGGATTACCATCATAGTAAGCCATCAACTGCATAAATTTTTGAGTGCCGAAGTTTTTCACATGTATATCTCTTTTTTGTCTTGCAAAATCCGAACTAATCTCTGAATCAATCTCATATGCGAGTTTGAGAAATTGAGGCAAATTTTCATCTGTCACTTTGTCAACCATTATCGAATGATTTTTATCCACCTTGGCAAAATCACTCGGTAAAATATAATAAAATTCTTGAAAACCAATATTAAAACCATTATTTCTTAAATACTGTTCCAGCTCAACAGGTATCTTTTCGTTCTCTAGAAATAAAAGCTTCACATGGTCTTGCCCGTTTTGTTGATGAAAATCTCTTAAATATTGCACCGATTCTACTAACTCTATTAATGTCGGCACTCTCTTAAACTGAATAAAGTTTCCATCATATAATAATAGCATTTCAGCAGTATGGTAATGTTTTATGAACTGATTTTCAAATATCATTTTCCCTCTATAAAAAATATCACTAAACATCTGCGAAGCTCCTTTACTTTCATCAATTATTTATTTAACCCAAAACGAGCGATTCTTTTTAATTTCTGTCACCATTTCTTTTTTCTAATAACACGTGCACCGATGAACATAATAGTACATATGATTGCTATGAATAAAAATCCAGAAAGTTGAAATGTTACCTCAGCAAAATTCATTCACATCAAGCCCCTTTTTCTTTATTATGTGAGCGCACAGGCTCTAGCCAAAATGACAACAAAGACCAAAATGATAATGGTAATAATACTAGATATACAACCACCAGGATGTGAGCCAATGACAGCTTGTAAATAAACATTATTTAAAATTGCACCTGCATGATTCTTCTCTTCCTTTCTGATTAACCTCTCTCTTTCTTGATCAGAAATTGTCATCACCCCTAAACTATCTTTATATTTTGCCATGATACGAATACAATCGATGTTTCTCTATAAAACCAGCATGAAGGTAAACATTTAACGCAGCTTCATTGTCTGACTTGACTGTTAAAGTAATCACCTCAATCTCTTGAAATGAAAAAAGAAATTTCAACCCAGCGATGATTAGGTCTCTACCAATTCTCCGATTTCTAAATGCGGGAGAAACAGCAATAAAATGAATATTCCCTTCAGCAAATTTTGGTTCCGCTTCACAAAAAATGTAGCCGCAAAAATGCTGCTCTAGCTCCGCCACAAATATTTTTTGTTTTTCTCCATGCATGTCAATCATCTCGTCAGCACTAAAATAAGCGTTTGGAAAAGACGCCTTATGAAGGAATCGGATATGTTGAAAGTCTTTATTCTTCATTTCACGAATCGTTACCGGAGTAACTGTTTTTAATGCAAGATGATTCGTTGAAATTTGCAAAATCGAATGCTCTCCACTTTTTACTGCCCCAAGGCTATCCATAAACTGACTTCCATTTACATTGTGCACATTGTAAAATCCATAAAACGCTTCCAACGAAGAAGGGAGATCTTCAATCAATTTTTTCCACATTTGCTCCGCCACTTTTTGCCACTCTGAATGGTCGATAAAAGGGCCCCAGACTTCCGCTTCTTTAGATTCCATATCAATATCCAATCCAAGGACCCCAATTAATAGCCGATTCTGAAATGCACCGATGACAGAATCCGCAAATGCAAGATCGGAAAAATCAGTCGAAAGTGCATGTTTGATTTCCTCACTATCTGTACCACAATACCCGACATGCTGCGTCGGTTGAAGATTCATTTTGCTAATAAAAGTGGAAACTTCATCGATCTCTTTTACTCTTCTAATCTCGATCATACCTATCTCCTTCAACCTTTTTAACTTATTTTATCATATCCTTAAAACCCCTCTGATTAAACTTTTCTATTTATGAAAATAATAAAATTGACATAACACCAAATGGTGTCATATATTTTTATATATAACCTTTTGGTGTTATATTAAATGTTCTGAAAGGAAGAGTGAAAATGGATGATATTAAAGATATACAACAAACGGTGGTCATCAAGGCCCCCATTCAAAAAGTGTGGAATCATGTTTCTACCTCTACTGGGATAAGTGAATGGTTCATGCCGAATGATTTTAAAGCATTAGTTGGATATGAATTTCAAATTCAGTCCCCTTTCGGTCCATCTCTGTGCAAAGTGTTACAAATCGAAGAACCGTATCTTATTTCATTTGCCTGGGACACCGACGGGTGGGTCGTTTCTTTTCAATTAAAAGATCTAGGAGACCGTACAGAATTTACCGTTATTCATGGAGGGTGGAAGGCACCTGATCATGTTGTACCAAAAGCAGGTGAAGACGCCTCAATTATCCGTGACAGAATGAACGGCGGCTGGGCAGGAATTGTTCAAAAGCTTCAAAAGGTAGTTGAAGAATAGGTGGGAGCAGTAAAGCATGATGTCTTTCAAGCAATTGCTGATCCTACCCGAAGAGCGATGCTTCAACTACTTGCCAATAAAAATTTACCTATTTCAGAAATTACAGCCCATTTTCCAATTAGTCGGACAGCTATTGTCAAGCATCTCCATATCCTTTCTGAGGCACAACTTGTTCAAGGAACAAAAGTCGGACGAGAGAAAATCTATCAATTACATCCTGAGCCCCTTGTAGAAGTGAAGGATTGGCTATCATTTTATGAACAATTTTGGAGCAATAAGCTGGCCCTATTAAAGTACCAAATGGAGAAAGATTAAATCGCTTGGACTTATTCCAAGCGATTTTTCTTAAGGAAAGAGCTAAATACAGCTAATGAAATTTCAACCAGTCTTAAATTGTATCCGGTCATATCAGTGATTTTTTTTGCCCATTCTGAGTTCGATTGTAATACTTCCTCTTCTTTTAATCCTTCAGTTGAGCTAAAGTAACTCTTCCAATCATAGAATTCCCAATGGGCTACTTCTTCTTTATATGGGACACGACATTCTAGCAGCGGCTTATGGTAAAGATTTTGTTGGGAAAGCTCGGCGGCTATTAAAAACTCTTTCATCTCAATCGCTTCAAGTTGATAAGATTGCTGCGAAACCTTTCCGTTCGGACGAAAATAGAAAATTTCCACCTCATCATTTTTAGGAAGAACTTGAACAGATGCCGCTGGAAAAAAACCTGAAAGTAACTCATTCGTATAATCTTCACTATTTAAATCCAGCAGTATTGGATTGAGCCATTGATCGCCCAGATCACAGAGGTAGCGATATCCATTCTCATCTTCTGCAACTACCGCAGCATGCGCCCTCTTCGTCTTCATTTTGGAGCCAATTGGATAAGCAGTTATCCCCTCTTTGTGAAAATGATCCAGCAGCCATATTGCTAAATCAAAACAATTTCCTGTAATGCCATATTGTTGACGATGTTCTTTCATAAGAGATATATCACGTTGCTTTTTTTCTGTTCCTAAAGTGCTGTACCAAGCCTTTGTCAAAGTTTCCATAGGAAAGCGGTCAAATTTTCTCCAAACAGATAAAATTTGTTGCGGAGCATTCATGTTTTACACCTCTTTACATCTTATTATTTGTTTTATTTTAGTTTGAGTGATTATGACGACAACTGCTAAAGATTCCTTTTTTCCGCCAGTGCTTCGATAGGCCACAGTGCTGATTTAAGGGACAAAGGATAGCGTAAATTACTGCGTTTAGAAATATTCTCTATCCACGCTCTAAACCCCTTTTTCTATAGTAAATAAGGCACTGCTATTTTTCATAATTGTCTTTCCGATTCCCCTCTACAATTGTTGTCTTGCAACTATTCGTTTAAAATGAAACTATACTTAAATATTGGGTGGTAAAGATGTTTAAAATTTTGCTTATTGAAGACGATACTTCACTATTTAATGAGATAAAGGACAGATTAACAGGCTGGTCTTATTACGTAGCGGGAATTAAAGACTTCGCTAATGTGCTCCAGGAGTTCTCCGCCTGCAAACCTGATTTAGTTATCATTGATATTCAATTGCCAAAATATGATGGCTTTCATTGGTGTCGAATGATCCGTTCCCATTCAAACATTCCGATCGTTTTTCTTTCTTCGAGAGATCATCCGATGGATATGGTTATGGCAATGCAGCTTGGGGCCGATGATTTTATGCAAAAGCCTTTTCACTTTGATGTTCTCATCGCAAAAATACAGGCTATTTTAAGGCGTGTTTACAATTATAGTACAGAGCCGGTTCAGCTAAAAACATGGTGTGGAGCTACTATTGACTATGAAAAAAATACAGTGACAAACGTAAGTGGCACAATTGAATTAACGAAAAATGAAATTTTTATATTGAAACAGTTAATTGAGAAGAAAAACAAGATTGTTACGAGGGAAGAACTAATTCGAAGTTTGTGGGATGACGAAAGATTTGTAAGCGATAATACATTGACAGTAAATGTGAATCGTTTGCGAAAAAAACTGGGAGAACTCGGTCTTGAGCCTTTTATTGAGACAAAAGTTGGCCAAGGTTATATGGCCATTGAAGAGGAAATAGTATGATTAAAAAATATTTACAAGAACGCATGAGCTGGATTCTTTGTTTCCTATTTAGCCAACTGCTCATTATTTTTGTTGCATTTTTAGACACGACAATCCCGTTATTACCGATATTATATAGCGTCTTCTTAGCGACGATTGCCTTTATACTTTTTCTTGCTTTCCGCTATCATAAAGAAACAAGGTTTTTCCTCGCTCTTGAACAATGGGAGCACGATCTTGATCTATCAAAACTAACGATTGCTGAAAGTCCCTTTGAAAAATTGATCGAAGAAAATATCAGCAGTCAAATTGAATATTTAAAACAAATGACGGCTGCTAGCAAAAGGGAACTTGAACAAGAAAAAGATGATTTACTTTCTTGGATTCATGAAGTTAAAACACCTTTAACCGCCCTTCATTTAATGATCGAGAGAATAGACGACATAAAACTAAAAGAAAGAATGAAATATGAATGGCTAAGAATAGAACAGCTTCTCGATCAGCAGCTCCATCAAAGACGTTTACCATTTATGGAAAATGATCTGTACATAGAGGAGACAGATTTAAAAAATATCATTGTCCAAGAAATTAAAGGGCTCCAATCATGGTGCATGCAAAAAAGAATCGGCTTTGAGATTAATCTTGAAAAAATACATGTTTTAAGCGATGCTAAATGGCTGTCTTTTATTATTAGACAGCTACTTACAAATGCAGTTAAGTATAGTAACTCTTCTGATATTCATCTAGATAGCTTCAGTACAAACGGAACGACAGCTCTTAAAATAACAGATTGTGGGCGTGGTATCGATCCGAAAGACCTGCCTCGTATTTTCGAGCGTGGCTTTACTTCAACCTCCCACCATCACGATCATGCCGCGACTGGAATGGGGTTATATTTAGCAAAAAATGCTGCACAAGCTCTATTGATCTCTATCGAGGTTGAGTCGGAATTAGGCAAAGGGACAAGCTTTACCTTAACTTTTCCGAAAAAAAATGAATTTCTCCGCTTAGCAAATAAAGTATTCATTGATTAAGGTGAATAGAACCTTTCTTGCATGTGACAAAAATGTCACATGCTTTTCCATTTTGTTTGTTCAATCGAAGGAAAACACTGATCTCCCCTATTATAATGAGGCTATTAAGAAGAAAAGGAGCGCTTGAATATGTCAATTTTAGAAGCAACGAAAATATATAAAAGCTACGGAAATAAATTTAATAAACAAGAAGTGTTAAAAGGGTTAGATATCGAGATCAAGAAGGGGGAATTTGTCAGTATCATGGGTGCTTCAGGCTCTGGTAAAACAACGTTATTAAATGTGCTGTCATCCATCGACAATACCAGCGAAGGTTCAATAAAGATCGAAGGAAAAGAAATAACTACCTTGAAGGAAAAAGAACTTGCAGAATTTAGAAAAAAACATCTCGGTTTTATTTTTCAAGAATATAATTTATTAGATACACTCACGGTAAAGGAGAATATTCTTTTGCCCCTATCAGTAGCGAAAATTTCCAAACAAGCTGCAGAACAAATGTTTACGAACCTTGCAGAAGAACTTGGGATCTATGAAATTCGAGACAAATACCCAAATGAAATCTCAGGTGGACAAAAACAGCGTACTTCAGCGGCTCGAGCGTTTATTCATGAGCCAAGCATCATTTTTGCCGATGAACCAACCGGAGCATTAGATTCAAAATCAGCTTCTGATCTTCTTCATAAGTTGAGCAATTTAAACAAGAATCGGAAAACAACGATCGCAATGGTCACTCACGATCCCATTGCAGCGAGTTATAGTGATCGCGTCATTTTCATAAAAGATGGCCGTATTTATTCTCAAGCATATAGAGGCGAGCAGAGCAGAAATTCTTTTCTAAAAGACATTATGAAGACACAAGGCGTTTTAGGCGGTGTACATTATGAAGATTAATGAACTAATTTTACGAAATTTAAAAAAGAATATAAAGAACTACTATCTGTATGTATTTGCCCTAGTCTTTAGCGCCGCTTTATATTTCGCCTTTGTCACCCTTCAGTATGATCCATCTTTAGATGAAACAAAAGGCACAGTTAAAGGTGCGGCTGCCATTCGCTCTGCTTCGATTTTACTCGTTGCGATTGTATCGATATTCCTTTTGTATGCCAATAATATTTTCATCAAAAGGCGCAGTAAAGAGATTGGTTTATTTCAACTAATCGGGATGACGAAAGGAAAGATATTTCACATCTTAAATGTAGAAAACTTAATTCTTTATTATGTTTCATTAGCACTCGGTATTTTTGTTGGCTTTGCTGGCTCAAAGTTGATCTTAATGATCCTTTTTAAAATAACAGGGATTAAAACGGAAACAACATTGCGCTTTTCAAGCGAAGCTCTTCTACAAACCGTTGTCATTTTCACGATCGTCTATTTGCTGATTATGCTTATGAATTATTTGTTTATTAAACGACAAACGATCTTATCATTGTTTAGAGTCATTTCATCAACAGAAGGAAAATTAACACGGCTCTCCTTCTGGCAAGTATTAGTTGGGGTTGCCGGAATACTTCTTATTATTGTTGGTTATTATGTTTCCTCAAAACTATTTAGTGGTGATTTCTCGACAACAACTGAATTATTTCTGGCAATGACTTTTATTCTTGCATCCGTTATTTTCGGAACTTATCTTTTTTTCAAAGGCTCAGTCAGCTTCATTTTCCATCTTATTCGAAAAGCGAAAAAGGGTTATTTAAACATTAATGAAGTACTATCTCTTTCTTCTTTAATGTTCCGTATGAAATCAAATGCACTGTTGTTAACGATTATTACGACAGTATCAGCGCTGGCACTTGCTTTATTATCTTTGTCCTATATCTCTTATTACTCTGCTGAAACAAAAGCCAAAAATTATGTTGTCAGCGACTTTGCGCTTACGAATGAAGATGATGCAGAACTTTTTAAAGGCGCATTAGAACAAAAACAAATCCCCTATACGACAACAACTTATAATGTCATTCAGGTTGAAGCTGATCTAAACGATATCATTTTAGAAGATACGGAAGGCTTATATGCAGATGTCGGCAAGTTTATCATCCCTGTCATTAGTGATAAAGAAACTGAAGATTTTGATCTTACTCCTGATGAAACCATTTTTACGGGCTATGATGATCTTCTGCAGAGATTTATGGAATTTGCAGATTCAGGTAAAGTAGTTTTCAAAGGGAAATCAAAGGAATTTTCGCAAAAATATAAAGGATTAAAGAAAGATTTCCTTGTTTCTTGGCAATTTACCGGCGGAGGAGTGCCTGTAGCAATCGTTGATGAGAGCATCTTTACACAATTATCTGCCGATTTAGATCCAGCCATTCAAAAAAGCACATCTGTGTTTGTTGGCTTTGATTTAAAAAATGAAGCTCAGCAGGAGCATGCGAATCAAATTTTTGAAGAACTATTTAACGAAGACTCGATGCATTCATCGCAAATACAAATTAGAAATGTTGAAAAAGGCAATATGGGACTCGTCATGTTTATTGTTGCTTTCTTAGGTTTAACATTCCTTATCACTTCTGGCTGTATCTTATATTTTAAACAAATGGGTGAAAGCGAAGAAGAAAAACCAAATTATACGATTTTAAGAAAACTAGGATTCAGTAAACAAGAACTGATAAGAGGCATTAAATATAAACAATTATTTAATTTTGGAATTCCCCTCCTTATTGGTCTATTACACAGCTATTTTGCAGTACAATCAGGCTGGTTCTTATTTGGTACAGAATTGTGGACACCAATCATCATCGTAATGGCTATCTATACAGTGCTTTACTCAATCTTCGGTTTTCTCTCATTGTTTTATTATAAAAAAGTCATTAAGTTATCGCTTTAAACAAGAGGGTGTTCAAAAACACCCTCAAAAAATATAAACATGGAGACCAAAGATGAGGAAAGCTAAGACTCGGGTAGTACGAAGTGGCCTTTTTAGTGTACGTTTAGCGATTTCACAAATTTTCATTCACATAAATTTAATTCGCGCGACAATTGCAGAAATTTGCGGGAATTGTAGCATAACTTCCGTTTAATGAATGTTGTAAGAGGGAGATTCTATGAAAATAGAAGATGAAATACAAAAACGAATCGAATTCGAAAACTGGATTAGAGAAAATGGTTCATTATTATGTCTATATATAAATAAACAAGTACGAAATAAAGAATTAGCAGAGGATTTATATCAGGAAGTATTAATTTCAGCATATTTGAATTTAGAAAAATTTGAGGCGCGAGCAAATTTTAAGAGCTGGATATATAAGATTGCGATCAATAAATGTCGAGATTTTTGGAGAAAGCAAAAGGTAGTCCAAAAATTTTGGGAGGAAAAAGTATATCATTATGAAATTGAGAAATCGATTCCGCAGCCTGAGGATTATGTGTTAACTAGATGTTCCACAGAGGAAATGCTTGATGCGCTAAACGAATTACCAACGATTTATCAGGAGCCCATTCTTTTATATTATTTTAAAGGTAAATCGTTACGAGAAATAAGTTTAGCGAAAAAATTACCAATAGCTACGGTGAAAACGAGGATAAGAAGAGCAAAAAAAAATTAAAAGAAAAGCCACTATTAAGGGAAATAGTGGCAAATTAACTTTTGCACTAATGCGATGATCAATATAAACAACGACTGCCTTTACAGATTTCCTCTTTATTTTTTTGTATTGGAATGTTCCGACAACTCGTTTGTTATTCCTTCCCGATCCAATTGATAATCATTCGTCAACACTGTCTGAAAATTTTATATTGACTTCCCCCTCTGTCAATTAAGCATCGCTATGATCAGGATTCCATTAGAAGCAGTCAGTAATAGACGGGAGGAACAAGTGCAACAATATTCATGTAAAACCGGCTTAATCGCTGTGGGATAATGTTTAATTATTTGCTTACAAAAACTCGATCAATAGCTGCTACTTCAAGCTCTGTTAATTGGACTTCACCAGCTTTAAGATTACTGATAATCTGTGCAGGCTTTTTTGCTCCTGGAATAACGGCATCAATTGCCTCTCTGGTTAAATACCATGCCAAAACAACATGACCAACCTGACAATGTTTCTCATTCGCTATTTTATGTAATTGTTCTAGTTTAGCCAAATTTTCAAAGTAAGCATCCCCTTTAAATAATGGGTGCTGCTTCTGACTCTCGCTTAATGGTGTATCTCTGTTATACTTCCCTGTTAACAAGCCTTTTGCTAACGGGAAATACGGGATGAAAGAAATTTCTTTCTCCGTCACGTAAGGAAATATCGCCCGTTCCGCTTCCCGGTTGAACAAATTGTAATGGGATTGCAGCACTTCGACATAGCCATCTTGATTTGCTTCCATTAACTGCTCTACATTAAAATTTGAGACACCGATAGCTCTGATCTTTCCTTGCTCTTTTAACCTTTGCAATGCACCTACCGCCTCTGCTTTGGGCGTTGTTTCATCGGGAAAATGAATATAAAATAAATCAATATAATCTGTTTGAAGTCTTCTTAATGAATCTTCTACGCTTGCGGATTATTATTATGAACGACCTTGTTGTCTACAAACGTATAGGACGCTTTTGAGGCGATGACAAAATCATCCCGCTTGCCATGCTCCTTCATAACTTCACCAATTATTTCCTCTGATCTGCCTAAACCATAAAAATAAGCAGTATCAATGAAATTCATACCATTGTTGATTGAGGTAAGAATCATTTTTTTTGAAATGGTTTCATCAATATGATCATAAATATTATGACCACCAACCGCATTCGCACCTAGACCGATTGGGTTAACTTGCAAGTCCGTTCTACCTATATGAACTTTCAACATCCATCATCCTCCTCTCATTTCATACCCTTTTACTATAAACGTCTAATTTTCGAATGGCTAATAAAAAGTTTCAATTTTAAGAATATTTTTCTAAAATTGGTCATGATAAACATTTTCCTTTTGGAGAAACTTTTTTAAATCATCAGCACATAACTGAGCCTTTTGAAAAAAGATACAAAGAAGCGTCTCCCGCTTATATTAACTAAAATATGATTTATTGCTCCAGTGAATAGAGTTCAATTCACTATGTGGGTGCAGTTCCTTTTTTAATCTTCTAAATTCTTCTTCCAATTCGCTTAATGAAAGTGTGTCCAATTCATGTTCTTCTTTTTGACAGATAAAATAAGGTTGAAGCCTACAAATTAATTCTCTTCGCCGCTTTTCTACAGCATGACGAAGCCATTTTCCCAAACATATCTCTCCTTTCGTTCTTTGCAGTAAAGAAACAAAAAACTCCTTTTTCACTGCACTTGACAATAAGCAGGAATAAAGGAGCCATTGGTTGACCAAAAGACTATTTTCTTATTTAACAAATTTGATTACTTGGTTTTAAACTTTTCTTATACTCTATAATGATGTGCAGTGATTGTCAATAACAAACATGAATAAAAAAGCAATATATATATTGCATAATGTAATATATATGTTACACTCAATTTAGAGGTGAGGTTGCAAGGTGCGGAATAACGTGAAAATGGCTCGAATTCAAAGTGATTTGACACAGCAACAACTGGCGGATAAAGTTGGTGTCACTCGGCAAACCATTAGTTTAATAGAGAAGGGGAAATACAATCCAACTTTAAAATTATGTTTAGAGATTTGTTACGCCGTTAACCAATCGTTAGATCAGTTATTTTGGAACGATCAGGAGGAATGAATATATGAAGATAATAAAAGATGAACGATTACAATTGCAAAATTTAAAAAATATTCGCATCGCTTTTATCGTTCAAACGATCGGTATCCTTGCGATTCTATTATATGAAACGTTGACTGCGGGTTTTACGCAAGCTAGAGAAAATCCAGTCTGGCTCGTCTTTATGCTTTCAGCAATAGTGCTTGGTTGGCTAAATCTTAGAATTTCTGTTGACACATACGAGGATACAAATCCGCCCAAAAAACAGGCTCCTTATTATCGCGTTGTCATCCTTTCTTTAGGAATCGGTATCGTGACCATGCTGCTAGCTATATTGGGACCAGACAAAAGTAACTTTAATGAAGCACTGCTTGTCGGCGCTATTGTTTTTGCTTGTTTTCTTGCCACATTTTCATTTGTTCATTTTTTGCGAAAAAAACAAGTCGAAGATTCCGAATAACAAATACAACTTCTTTCATTACGCATTGCCCTCTTCTAGCATAGCTGTGTTTCTCACTCCCGTAGGCAAAGGCCCTTGACTCGAACAAAAACTGAGCAAAGGCCTTGCCCGCTTTAACAATGTAGCTACTTAATCAACCAACGATACACTAACTTAGGAAGAAAGCTTTTAAATCGATATCTCTTCAATACGTTTTCCTCCCTCATCACTCAATTATTAGCCCTTATATATCCACTTTAATAAGTTTACAAAATCTGCTTCTGTCACTTCCTTTGGGTTGCCCTGTGTACATATATCCTTTTGTGCGCTCTTAACAATCTCTGATAAATGCCTCTCGTATGATTGTTCATCAATATTAGCCGCTTGTATAGTTTGAGGAATTCCTAATTTTTCATTAAGCACTTTGACGGCGGTAGAAAGACTGATAACAGCTTCTTTTCGTGTTTGACAAGGCAAGCCAAGCGTCTTAGCCAATTCCATATATTTCTTCGCTGCATTGGAAGTCTGAGAAGTATCATCGCATAACCCGCCATTATACTGGATAATGTAAGGGAGCAGTAAAGCATTGCTTCTTCCGTGCGACAAATGAAATTTAGCACCGATCGCATGAGCCAAACTATGGGTAATTCCTAATGAAGCATTGGTAAATGCAATCCCAGCCATGCATGAAGCTAAATGTAATTTACCTCTCGCCTCCAAATCATTTCCAAATCGGTAAGCTCTAAGCAAATACTTAAAGACGATTGTGATTGCCTTTTCAGCATACAGATCTGTAAATTCCGTCGCTTCAGAAGAAACATACGCTTCTATTGCATGAGTCAACACATCCATTCCAGTATCCGCTGTGACAGCAGGTGGAACCGTTTTAGTCAGCTGCTCATCTAAAATAGCAACATCTGGAATCATCCGTGAATCATTTAGAGGAATTTTAATATTGTTGTCCACGTCTGTAACAACTGAATATGAAGTGACTTCAGAGCCTGTCCCGCTTGTTGTTGGAATCGCAATAAAGAGCGGTTTATTAACCCTTTTATCACTAGGCATTTTATCTTTAATCTGCTCATAAAAAAGCAGGATTGCTTTTGCTACATCAATTGGCGATCCTCCCCCGAGAGCGATTAATACATCTGGCTTCTCTTCAAGAAAAGAAGCAAGACCGTTTTGAACAGTCTCAAGCGAAGGATTGGGCTCAACCTCTGCGAAAATTTTACAAGTTCCTGCTTGCAATCGATCTGTGATAGCATCTGCCATCCCAAATTTAACCATCATTTGATCGGTGACAAGAAAAACCTTTCTTGCCTTTAATTCTTTCAAATAATTAATGGAATCGCTGCCATTATAAATTTTTGGTCCTACAAAAAAGGAATTCATCTGCCGCTACCTCCGTGTTTCTGAACTTATTGCCTTTCAATAATGTGAAAACAATCACATAAATGTGAAAATGAAAAAACTGCAAATAAAAATTGTCGTTGCCGGAGGATCGATATACGTATCAACATACGAGTTAAATGTTTTACCGGCAATTTCACCAAGTACCCCAGCAATAACTGCAAACAATGCGCCGAATAAAATGCTGCCAGTAGCTATTGTTGCGTACCCAGCAACTAAGGTAATATGATGCGTTGCTGGAATGTCAAAACCAAATTGTAAAAGGATCAATAGGGAAGCACTGATAACAAAACCAAGCACATTAATTTGCGTAAGGTCGACAAGATAGGAAATCACTAATCCAAACCCAAGAGAGTAGATGATGACAAATCCTAAGGATTTAGCTCCAGGGATGAACTCCCTTTTCTCTCCGTTCGTAGCAGTAAATTTACCAATCAGTCCTGTTTTTCCAAAAACAAATCGTGAGATAACACAGGAAATAAACACTGTTAAAGCCACTGTATCTACCGGTGTTTCAAAATGGACTAAAACGCTATTAATCAGGTAACCGATGATTCCAAACATCCCGCCAACCAATAAAACTCCAATATCGTCCGTCTTCTTTAAAGGCGTCACTATATCTAATGCACTGTCGAGTTCTTTTCTTTTATTTGCGGCAAATGCCGCAGCGGCAACACCGCCGGCAAACGCAATATGAGGACCTAGCAATGTTCCAAAGACAACATCATTTAAAATCGTGGGTGGCCCTCCTGCGGCGATGACCCCAACGCCAATTAACCCAACAAAGCCGGCAAAAATGAAAGCCGGCAGTGCACCAAATAACGCCCCAAATACCCCACCACCAAATGATGCTAAAATTAATTCCCAAGACATCAAAATCTCTCCTCTCATATCTTTCTCAAAAATGAAGCGTGATGAAGAAAAAATATAAATCTACTTAATTGAAAACAAGTCGTTATTATCTAATGGACAAACCGTCGACTAAAACACATTTTCTTCTCCTCGCAAAGTTTTTGGCCGAAGTTAACCCCTCTCCAGTTGGTCCAGCAATGGTAAAGGTCGTATACCCTTCCCCTCCAAAACCGATTCCAGCATAGGAAGGTCCATTTTTAACAAAGATCGTCGTTTGAATGGCTTTGGCGAATTTAGTAAGATTATCGACGTTCTTTGAATGCATAATCGCTGTATGGCGGAAACCATGCTCAACTTCAACAGCTAAATCAATCGCGGCATCGACATCCTTTACACGAACGATCGGCAAAATAGGCATCATTAATTCTGCTGAAACTAATGGATGATTGCCCTCCACATTCATAATCGCAACTCTAGCATCTGCAGGTGCATCAATTCCAATCTGCCTTAAAATATAGGCAACATCTTTCCCTACAAAATTTTTATTTGCGTGTCCTTTATCGACCACTAATTCGGTTAATTGCTCAATCTGTTCTTTACTTGTGATAAGAAATGCCCCATTTTTTTTCATATAAGATACTAGATAATCAGCAACTTTTTCGACGACTATGACTTCCTTTTCCGCTACACAAGGAAGGTTATTATCAAAGCTGCAGCCATCAATAATGTCCTTGGCTGCCTTTTCTAAATCGGCCGTTTCATCTACGACTGCAGGAGGATTTCCTGCACCTGCACCAATCGCTTTTTTACCGCTTGATAAGACAGCTTTGACAACACCTGGGCCTCCTGTTGCTACCAGCAGCTTAATTTTTTTATGCTTCATCATGATGTTTGCCTGTTCAATTGTTGGTTCTTGCACGGTTGTGATGACATTGTTTGGTCCACCTGCTGCGACAATCGCTTTATTCAAAACTTCTATTGCTTTTATCGATGTTTTTTTCGCCGTCGGATGTGGACTATAAACAACAGAATTCCCTGCAGCAATCATTCCGATAGAATTGCATATAATCGTTTCTGTCGGGTTTGTTGTTGGCGTAATAGAACCGATAACGCCATAAGCAGAAAGCTCAACTACGGTTAAACCGTTGTCACCTGAAAAAGATTCAGTTTTCAAGTCTTCAATTCCTGGACTTTTCTCAGCTGCTAGTATATTTTTACGTACTTTATCTTGGTATTTTCCCATTCCAGTTTCTTCAACTGCCATTTGTGCAAAAAGTTCTGCACTTTCGATCGCTGCTTTACGAATGGATTCAATAATTTTGCCTCTTTCTGCAAGAGAAAGCTTAATAAGCTCTTTTTGTGCACTCTCTGCTGCCGCAATTGCGTCATTCATTTCCAAGAATATCCCATGACCACTGCTACTTTGTGGCTTACTTCCAGCAGAACTCAGTTCTTCCAATACTTTTCTTACGATCTCCTCTATTTCCCGTTCTTGAACAGACATATTAATACCCCTCTTTCATTCGTAAAAAGACTGCGGTTGCTTCCGTCGCTATGACCATATCCTCTTCAACCGTCCCACCGCTGACACCAATGCCACCTATAACTTTCTCTTCAAGTTTAAGTGGATATCCACCACCAAAGGTGACAATTTTCTGATTTGTCATTTGAATTCCATAAAGCTCCGTTCCAGGTTGAATAATCGGAACAAGTTCATGGGTCGCCATTTTTAAAGCAACGGAAGTATAAGCCTTATTCAGCGCAAGCTCTAAGCTTGCTAATAAAGAATTTTCCATACGATGCAATAAGATTGCATGTCCAGCTGAATCGACAATTGAAATCACCACTGGAACACCTATTTCCATTGCTTTTTTTTCAGCAGCTTGTGCCATTGCAGATGCTAATTGTAGTGAAAGACAAAACGGAGCATCGCTACCTTTTAATGCTTTAAGTTTCCCGATAACTTTTGTCTTAATCTCTTCTATGTGACAGTAATATACTTCGGCACGAGCCAGCATAAACAAAAGATCTGATAAACGGTTTACATATTGGATAACTTCACTTCTGACAATCGATGTCTTCGCAAGTTCTACAATCAGTCGCTCTGCTCTACGTATAATCGCTCGTGATAAATGGAGATTAGCGGAGGCGCTTGTATCACCAGGAATGATAAATTCATGAATTGGACCCATTATTTGTTCAAACTTATCGATGATTTCTTCAAATTTAGCTATTTCTTTTTCACTAATCTTACTTGTTAAAAGATCCTTTCCTTTCTCATCACTTGCTAATTCTGCCCCAACAACGAAAAGTTGTTTTTGTATTTCCCTTATAATCGACTTCATTTCATCATTGGCTATTTGCGAAAAAGCGACACCTAACGCCGCATTCGCTTCATCTAGGGTCCCATAACAGGACACCTTGAGGCTATCTTTTGAAATGCGACTCCCGCCTAAAAGCCCTGTCTCACCTTTATCACCTTTTTTTGTATAAATCGCCATTTAGGTCACATCCTCTTAACTTACTTCCATAGAATCGACGATGCCAACAATCGCGGAGTCAATACACGAAGGAGTGGTTCCAAATATATACATGGCAGGCTCCCCTTTTGTCACGAGTACATGTTCGCCCGTTCCAGCTCCTACCGAATCAACCGCAACCTCAAAGGTACCTAAAATGCCGTCCTTCGGATTGACCCGCTGAACAATAAGAAGCTTTTTCCCGACGAGTTCCTCGCTTTTTCTGGTTGCAACAACACTTCCTACGACTAGACCTACATACATTTTTCCATTCACCTGCCCCTATTCTTCTTGAACAATTTTCATTCCAAGCTCTTTCGCTGTATCAAGTGCAAGAGGACTTAAAATGGTTGTACGGGGAATTTCTATTTCCATTCCTCTATCCTTAGCCAAGGCAATATCCTCTCGAGTCAGAATTTTTTTCTTAAAAAAAATCTTCGATTGTTTTTCTGCTGATGTCTGAATGACTTTTGGGGAGAAAGTAAAGATATTTTTTTGAACAGTTTGAAATAGCTCCCTTGCAGCTACAAGCACTACTCCATAGCTTTCCAATAATTCTAGGTAATCGTTCATTTTCTTCACATATGCTTGCTGTCCTTTATTTAAACCAAGGTTTTGCCGAAGAGGGTGCCCAACATCGCAAGCATCCTTCGCAGCAATGAATGGTATGCCGCTCATCAGCATATGTGATGCTAAATTTGTTGCCATATTATCAGCCATTCCCAAAGATACTTTCACCATCGTATTAATGGTTAAAGTTGGGACAATAAAGACGCTGATTTCCTCATAAAAAGGACGTAATTCCTTAATCTCTCTTTCGCAGTACACTTTGGAATTATTAAGTTTCTCCTTTATTAATTGAGGTGTGAGAACATATTCGGCACTATTGGAAAGGAGTATTTGCAAATCCCAACCATCAGCCTGTAGAAGTTGAATCTGTTGCAGTGCTTCTTCAAACCCTCCGTATCCTCCCGTAAAAAGAACGGTTGCTTTTTTCCTTCTTTGCTGCAATCTCCTCAGCACTTCTTCTACAATACTGTCCAATATTAGGTCTGTGTTCGTCATACCTTTCACCTCATTTCAAACTGTTTAAGGCTATGCCAAGCGGGGTGATCAGAAGCGGATGGGCAGGCTTAATTGTTTCAATCCCAATTTCTTTAAAGAAAACTTTTTCAAAATCATCAAAACAGCTTGCGCCTCCTACCACGTAAATTTTTTCCACATCAAAATCTTGAACATGACTATGCACAATTGCTGCCATTTTTTCAACAACTGGCTTTATAACTGGAAAAATCTCATTTTGCTTCGTGCGCTCTTTCTTTAACTGCTCTGCTTTGGTTAGAGGAATTCGATAATGTCCAGCAACAACCAAACTCATATGTGTTCCTCCAGTCGGTTCATCGGCTGTGTAAATGACTTTCCCTTTTTTTATAATGCTTATTCCTGTTGTACCACCGCCAACATCGACAACAGCACCATCTGTTAAACCTAGTACAGAAGCAGCTGCAGTCGGTTCATCAATTACATTTGTCACTTCCATTTCACATGCTTCAACAACATTGGCTATCGCTTTCATATTCCCACCGATGGTACCAGGTGGAACGGCGGTGGCAGCGTGTGTTAAGCGAACTCCAATCATTTCCTCAACTTGCTCCTTTAGTTG
The DNA here is from genome assembly GCF_029211245.1 of Robertmurraya sp. DFI.2.37. NCBI lineage: Bacteria > Bacillati > Bacillota > Bacilli > Caryophanales > Bacillaceae > Robertmurraya > Robertmurraya sp. DFI.2.37. The sequence continues at coordinate 142,998 of NZ_JARGEJ010000003.1, forward strand.
TTTAACGATCTGTACAGCACCTACATAATCAACTACCAAGCCGTCCTTCACCACCGAAGCTGGATACGTGGCTCCTGCTACTGGGTTTCCTTGCTCATCAACAACAGAAATAATGATGTTTGCAGTTCCAAGATCGACTCCAACCTTAAAGCTTTCTGTAACTAAGTTTGCCTTCTTTTCATCTATCAACCTTGCAAAGCTTGTTATATAATTGTTGACTTTTTCGAGATTTATAGACATAAGCATCTTTAGCCTTTCCGAATTAGTCCAAGATCGCCGTTGCCCACACCAGCTGCATTTGCTTCATCTGTATCCAAATGCATCTCCAATACATATTTTTCCGAAACGCGAATCAATACATTTTTAAAAATCGTCTTTCTCTCGTCACCTAATTCAACTTCAACTAAATCTTTATCTTTAAGTTGGAACTTTTCGGCGAAATGTGGTGGAACATGGATATGGCGAAATGCGACAATAACTCCCTCTGTGATTTTCAACTCACCACAAGGTCCTTTTAATAATATCCCTGGTGTCCCTGCTATGTTTCCAGACTCTTTAATTGGTGCGCGCACACCAAGCTTGAAGCTATCTGTTCGCGAAATTTCCACTTGTGTTATATTTCGAACTGGTCCAAGAATTCTCACATGCTCCAGTTCGCCTTTGTTGCCGACAATGGTTACCGTTTCTTTTGCAGCAAACTGACCGGGCTGCTGCAAATCCTTCCATTTTGTCAATTGATAGCCAGTCCCAAACAAGATTTCGAGATCCTCCTGCTTTAAGTGGATGTGGCGATTAGATACTCCTATTGGTACGTACGGCTTTTCTCCTATTGTCTGCACTCTCCGCATCACTTCTCGGATAATCTGCTCCTGCAATTGCTCTGTCAATATCATATAAAAATTCCCCTATCCTATTTTCAATCTTTTTTTGCAGGGAGGATGATTTCAACATCTGAGTGTGGTCTCGCAATGACATGAACAGAAATGACATTTCCAACTCTTTCGGCTGCAGCTGCCCCAGCATCCACTGCCGCCTTCACGGCGCCAACATCGCCTCTTACCATTACTGTCACAAGACCAGAACCAATTTGTTGATACCCTAATAAGGCAACGTTTGCTGCTTTAGCCATTGCATCTGCTGCTTCTATTGCCCCAACCAAACCTTTTGTTTCTATCATTCCTAGTGCATCTTTCATTTTCCATACCTCCTCATTTCTTTTCATGAATACATAGTGACCTCAAGTCCCCTTTTCTTCGTGGACAACGCGGGTCTTTACAAATATTGCAAACCTCCGACTCTTCCTTTATATTAATTTCGCTGAAATCTTCCTCTAGATTCTCCATTACATGTAAATCATTATCCTCTGTCTCGTTTTCATCGGCGCCTGTTTTTACTATAGGTTCCTCTTCATTTAAAGGAGAAATGGATACAAGCTTGACATTAGCATTCGCATTTGAACTTGAATTTTCATCTTTGATCATTTTCTCCTCGTGAGCGTTATTAGTTTTTACTTCATCTAACACATCCATTTTTGACGTGTCCGTTTCGTGTGCTCCTCCTTCCGCCTGCTCAACATCGTTTTGCTGTTCCCCAATCATGTTGGGCTTTCCTAGACCAACCGTCTCATTCGAATAAACCATTTTTTCCACACCACTAGCTACTCGTGGAATGATTTGTTTACTAAAAACACGCCCGACTTTCTCTGCGGCAATCACTCCTGCTTCAACTGCCGCTTTTACCGATCCAACATCGCCTTCAATTTTAACCGTTACCATTCCACCACCCTTAGTTAGTTCATACCCAATTAATGAGACGTTGGCTGATTTAACCGCTACATCAGCAGCTTCAACTGCTGCTGCTAAACCCACTGTTTCTATCAATCCTAATGCACGCATGACCATAGAAAAGGTACACCTCCCTTTACTTGCTTTCCTGCAATCTTCTCACCACTATCGCTACTATCCTGGCAATATCTTCTTTCGTTAATGCCTCTCCCAAAAACTCAACATGTTCTAAATCCGTTTCCTGTTCGCCATCAAAAGATTTAAATGGGATTCCCTTTACAAGTCTTGCAGCGTTCGCACCTAAAACTCTTAGTTTATAAGGATCTCTAAGATTGACCTCAAATAGGGGTTGGTTTTTATCAAGCTTCGTATAATGCAGGAGGACCTGCCCGTTTTGATCAATTCCAACGCCAACTCCTAAAGTGGAATCTAGAGCAGCTTGATAGCTAAGTTGCAAAGTTGACTGCTGCTTACTTTCTTTTACAAATGTGGGGATACCTTCTTCTTCAATACCATGTAGCAGCGTACGAAAAAGGGAAGGATCACTCAGCTCTACATGATAATAAACATGGATCGCTTGAATCTCATTTCCATCGTTTATTTTCACTGAATCCTCCCCCCTTGACCAAGAGCCAATATTAAACCAGTTGCTACAGCGTTTCTTGGTCCTTCTGTGCCTCGAATATTCCCTCTTCCAGCCACAACGCTGTATTGAGAAAGTGCATCTGTCACTAACTGAGGTACCTCGAAATCAAGAGCTGATCCTCCTACTAAAACAACAAATTCCATGTCACGAATATTTCCTGTTGGTGAGACCATTGTCAACGCCCGCAATGCATTTGTAACAAAAACCTTTTCTTTTGCTCCACGTCTCACCATTTTTATTTTCTCTACGGATAGTTGTCCTGGAACAGGAATCATACTTCCTTCCTTCAAAATAACAACTCTTGCAAATACATGGGGCTCTAACGGATTCTCAAAAAATTGTACGGTTCCATCTTCATGACGAATATGGAATAAGCTTTCAACCTTAGCAAGGGGGTATTTTTTTATATCCTCAGCCAATCCAATGTCATCTAACCCTAATTCAGAATTGATTAGCATCGTGACCATATCCCCGGCACCCGCTAAATGTACGGATGTTGTTTTTCCTGCTTTCGTCATGATTGATGCATCAGTTGACCCTGCTCCCATATCAACAATGGCAATAGGAACCTTCGTTCCAGGAGTAGAAAGAGCGCCTCTTATGGCCATGTCTGCTTCAACACCACCAACTTCAACTTCTACATTGATTTGAGCGCGCAATTCATTCGCTATCATTTGCATTTGCAGCTTGTCTGCCTTGACCATTGCTGCAATTCCAACGGCATTTTCCATGGAAAATTCTTCTGCTAAGCCACCTTTAACCTTTTGTGGAATAAATGTATTAACGGCTAATAAATCTTGAATTTTTATATCATCTGGATGCTGCTTCGTTAGCTCAGACATTACTTGTCTTACCCGTTCAAGCATCCCTCCAGCATTGGTCCCAGCTTCTCCTTTTATATCTTCAATCGGCGTGGCAGCAGTTAATACTTCCATCATTTTTTCCGCACCTTCATCGACATCAACCGTTAAATTCCGTTTCCCATAAACGGTAATTTTTCCAGCCGGAATGCTCCTCGCTTGCACGTCACCCTTAGGTGTCTTAATGACAACAGCGGAACGGTTACCGATCAAGGCTCTAGCAATTGGAACAATCATTTTCGTTTCTTCACTTGATAAATCAAAAACAGTTGCGATCCCATACGGATTAGCAAGGACTTCTACTACGCCACCGGGAGAAGCCACCTCAATAGCTGCTTTCATTCCAAGCGGAACTTTCTCAATCAGACTGACTTCATCAATAATAGGCATTTTTTTGCCAATCCTGTTGCTAATAAGAACACCGTCGTCCTTCTGTGCTACAGCTCCGGTTATGTTAATCCCTTTATTTAAAGCAGCATTAATAAACCGAGCTGCATCTTCAAAATCAACTTTCTTTCCGATTAATACGATGTAATCATCTTCCTTATTGGCATTGTCCAAATCGATAATATCGATGGTTTTCCCGATGCCCAAGCCCAATCCCCCTGGAGTAGAGGGGTTGTGGCCGATCATTGTTGACTCTGTAATAATCGTCTCCGTGATCGTTTCCATCGCCACATCCCCAATGACAGGGGCTGCCTCATTAATGCGAACTAAGTCTAAATCCTCTACCCTTCGATTAATTTTCCCAAGAGCTTGTTTAATGGCGGCAAGAACACCATGGATATTTTGTCGCGTTCCTTTAATTCCTGTTGTTCGTACAAAATCGCTCGCCAAAAAAGTAACATCTTTATCCTCTGTTACGGTAGCGATGGCAACTTCTGTTGTGGCATTTCCGATATCCACTCCTGCAACCAATTTCATCGATTCTACCTCCCGGAATCTAACGCAAGATGCTAGTCTTTTTTCAATCGATCTCGTTTTTCATAAACTTCAGCCGCTTCTCGAACTAGCTTCGCGTTCATTTTTGCATTAAATTTTCCTTCTAGTTCCTCTGCAATTGCGAGTAATTCTTCTTTTGTAGAACGGTATGGTCTTAATGCATTATATATTTCAAGGATTCGATCGTCTGGAACCGCAATTAGTTCAGCAGCCCTACGGAAATTTTGTGCTAATGGTTTTCTTCCCATTGACTCTGCTACTTGGGCCTGTAATTCTAATGTTTCGGGAGCAATTCGGACATCCTCTGGCGTTACACTTCCATCGATTACACCTTGGAGTGTAATTTGATCCAAATCTTTATTCGTTGGAGTTTTAATAAGTTCAGGTCGTTTTTCCCCTAAAGGATAATCTTTTTGCGCATCAACCTTGACTATCTTGCTATCAGCTTTTCCTGCCTTCTCCGGAACCGTACCCATAGAAGACATAACCTCTTTCACGATCTGCTCAATAAGTTGTTGATTCATACTGCTCACCTCCGTATTAGTTAAATTTCACTTGCAAAGCAGTTGGTTTTTTACTTCGATCAACATGTTCCGTTTCTTTAATATGAAGCAATGCAGCGATGGCCTGATACTTCGGACGTGCCATTTGGTCATTTTTTGTCGGCACAGGGTTTGGTGATTCCCCTTTTGCATATTTCGCTGCATTTTTTCCAATGGCTCGATATGTTTCTGGATCTAGTAGCGGTGCTTGCGGGAACAATTCTAAATTCGATAAAGGCGGCAGATCCTTTTGATGTATAACAGTTGTACCTTTGGATTGAATTCCAATTCCAATTCCTGAACCACTGAATTTCGCTGCTTGGTGAGCGACAAACCCAACATCTGATGTGTGAAAGACACGAATCAAACGAGCTGATATCCCTTCTTCTTCAATTCCAGCGATGATTTCTCTCAACACTTCAGTATGTGGAAGCCCCACTATCGTCTTTGTTTGATGGACACCGAATGCTGCAGCAACCGCAATCACGACTTCATCCTTTCTCGTTCCAATCACTGCAGAACCACTTTCCGTGATTTCTAGTCCTTTCGCGTTGGAAGGAATCACTGCTTGTCTAGTAGTTTGCGTAACTGGTGTTGCTTCTGTCTTTTCCTTCATATTGAAGTCTTTTAAAACCTCTTCTATCACTTCTCTAATTAGCTTCTCATTAATAGTCATTCACATAACACCCCTTTCGGTTTTAATTCACATCTTCTGGACGAATCGCACGAGGAATTGCTTTAATTTCTTCCCATCTAGCGTCACTCATGCGGTAGCCTGTTCCAGGACCTTGATAATCATTTAAATCATTGACAGCGCTGACAATCTTCCAATCTTTATCAATAATCGCTGATGTGTGTAAATAATCACCTGAAACACGTTGTTTTAACATATTTAGGACGCTCTGTGCTACATCATCAAATCCGCCCTTACTTAATGCTTTAACAATGTCAATTCCAGTAATTCCACGCTTCATCATGTCATCTGCCGCTCTTAAATCTTCTACTACATTGCGATCAGGCATATCATTACTTCCGTGTGCATATGTAGCAGCTTCCACTTCTTCGTCTGTGATGGCAGGCAATCCTAAGCCCTCAAAAACGACTTGAATAGCTCTAGCTGCTTTATTTCTAATCGCCACTACTTCCTCCTCAGAAACTGGACGCAATCCTCCGTCTACTTTTAAATCACGCTGCAGCACGTTATAATCATCAAAATCTTCAGCATCAAAATTTGAACCAGCAAACATATTGTCATAGTTTGGCGTAGCACTGTATCCTGAAAAAATAAAATCAGTACCTGGAAGCATTTGCATTAAAGTTCTGGCGGTTCTTCTAATATCAGAATGGGAGAAGGTTTGGTCATTACCTGAGGCAACCTCCATATCCATCATGGTCGTGAATAAATTCTCAGCTAAAACAGCACGAATTCCAGATGGTACTCCACCAGGGACACCGATACAACTAATTGAGCCATTTTGCAGCCCTTGTGATCCGGCACCTTTCGTTACAAAAATACAGCGTGCTTCAAGATATAACATTGATTTCCCTTCAGCATAGCCCATTTGCACCTCAGAGCCAGTACCTGAAGTGAAGCGCATTTTCAAACCACGTGAAGCGTATGCGGATGCGAGAAATGCTTTAGAAAAAGGAGTATCATCGCCATCGACGAAAACAGGCTCTGTTCCATATACAGAAACCGTTTCTGCATAACAGGTAAGTCCCCGCATTCCCATTTCTAACTCTGTCGCTTCTTCAACAGAACATTGCGTTAAAATTCCTCCACGTCCAGTTTGGGCTCCGACTAAAAGACCAAGGGCATTGAAAGGAGCATAACGGACGATTCCTACGGTTGTTTCTTGTTCATCGAAGCCACGTAATGCTGCTTCAGCAGCGTCCGCTGCTATTTGAACTGGATTATCCTTCAAGTTTGTAACATGACATTGGTTAGAAGGAGTTTTTCTAGCTCTCATTTTTTGCAAAGCCATCATTAATTCGACAACGTTCATATCTTTGACAACATCGCAAAGCTTAGCTGGAGTCATCGCCGTGCTAAGAGGAATGATCTTCTCCCTCGGCACATTAATATCGACTAGCATTCTGGCAAACTCGTTCGAATCGATCGACATCGCTTCTTCAGCTTTTTCTAAATTAATCGCATAATCTGCGATGAACGTATCAATAAAGTCAAATTCCTCTCGCTTTTTGCCATCTAATTCCACAACGATGCCACGCTCAATTTTTATACTTGGCTTCGGGTCATTTGGACCACTCATCGCCACAAGTCCCACTTCAGGCCATTCAGCGACAAAACCATCCTGGTTGACCGGACGCTCAGACAACACTTGAAAACGTTTGGATTTCATTGATTTCCCTCCTCAAGTTAGATGTAAGGAACTGTATCTGATACAGGTTCGCTTCCAAGAGTTCCTAATAATTTTTTTCCCACTTCCCGTGCTGCGATTAAAGCTTGCCTTACGGCACCTGAATCACCGCTAAATGTTAAAATCACTTCATTTGAAAAACTGGTTCCTTGAGCTGGTGAACTATAACCAATCACGTCAACATTAGCAGCTTTTACGGCTGTATCAGCTAAAACAACACCGATTGCAGCCGGAGCTCCAACTAGTAAACCGAATGATTTTCCAACTTCAGCATTAAACGCTTTCTCACAAGCGTAACTCGCCCGGGCTGTATATTGGAATTCAAGATGGCCCGCTTCATTGCCATAAACATCACCGAATGTACGCTCTAATTCCTTCAAGGCAACTTCTACAGCACGTCGAGCATCAGCCACATCCTCAGCACCGAATATAATCAGCGAGCCGTGGCCTGCTCCTCCTTTTGTGTCACGCGCAAGTTCAACCGTCAATACTTCTGTATTGGTCGCTTTCACAGCTTCATCGGCTGCCATAATTTGTGGACCTGCACCTGTACGAGCCCCTATAATCCCGATCGAACGATATTTTTTATCTAGCTTCATCGCTTCATGAACACTTGAATCAACATTGGCAATAACAAGTCCGATTGTGTCACCTCGTCCAACACCGACAAACTCTGTTAAACCACAGAAACTCTTTTCCTTTTTTATAGGCTCCGCTTCCTTTGGAGCATCTACCTTTTTCATAACTTCTTCCATGATTTTTTCAATCATTTGTTCCTTCATTTATGAGCACCTCCAAAAAATTATTATTGCTCTAATTTTGGTAAGATCCCTTCTACTTCTGCGTGTGGTCTTGGAATTACATGAATGGATACTACTTCTCCAACTTTTTCTGCAGCTGCCGCTCCAGCGTCTGTAGCCGCTTTCACGGCACCTACGTCACCGCGAACCATAACTGTGATTAGTCCTGAACCGATTTTTTGGTAACCGATTAGCGTAACATTAGCTGCTTTCACCATTGCATCCGCAGCTTCAATTGCACCGATTAACCCTTTAGTTTCTACCATTCCTAATGCTTCTTTAATCATTCTAAGTTCCTCCTCTAAAAAGTGATTTGAGCAAACGTAGAAAAGGAGATTCCTTTGCTACTAATACCCTCCTAACGCCTTACAAGCTTTATAATAGGGCTTTTTTAATGACCCTTCTCTGTACAATATTGGCTAGTATAGATAAAGATTTGCCTTATTTGTGACAAGCAACCAATCTTTTTTTGTGCAGAAAAAGATATTTTTTTGCTCTTGAAGTGGAATTTTTTAACCATACTTTTCTTCAACTCCACTATGAAATAGCACTTTCACTTTTTGTAACTACTTTGAAAGCTTAGAAGAAACTGGGGTTGCTCTAACATTTGAATTGGTTTTAGAAGGGGTCCTAGTCATTGTCTTAATGGATGAAGACAACAAAAAAACACCTGTCTATAACGATGACAGGTGTAACTTTTTGGTTTATATAAACCATTTCCCATTTAAAATACTAGTATGTCTTTTTAACATATCAGATTGTGAACTAATTTCTGCTGCCTGCTTTCGATATTCTGATGGCGTTAAGCCAACAACTTTTTTAAAAACCTTGCTAAAATAATTGGGTTCCTGAAAATTCAATTCCATCGCAATATGAATAACAGGTAAATCTGTTGATTCTAAAAGTTCTTTCGCCTTATCCATCTTTCGTTTCGTTACATAATTAACAAAATTGATCTTTAACTCTTTCTTGAATAGTTTACTTAAATAATAGGGGCTTAAATGGACATGTTCCGCTGCTGCCTCGAGCGTGACCCCTTTTTGGTAATTCTTTTCAATATATTTAAGCACTGCTTGGATTACTCTTATTTCTTGATCACTTTTCGAATCTCTAATCGTATCGAAAATGCTATCAATAAGGATTTTAAGCTTTTTATGGAAATCGCTAGTATTGACTTCATGAAAGGCAGTCCATTCTAGTTTATGTGAGAGGAAAATTCCTTTTTGCTGGCAGATCAAATCCAGCGTCTTAATGAGTGACTGAGTTGTTAAATGGATTTTATCATGATCTTTATCATACTCCGAAAACAATTGTTCGGAAAGAATTTCTGCCATTCTAATGGAGTTATTATAATCTTCTTTGGCCACATAGCCGAGCAAACGTTCCATCGTTTGTTCCAAGTTTATTGTCTGGGCGTGTTCTTGTGATAAATACATATTAACAAGACGAAGAATGTCTGTTTGCCGATATGGCTTTAAAAGATACGAATCTGCTCCCATTTCTAATGCTTTGAATACAAAATCATATGAACCATAATCTGTTAATAAAATAATACGATTTTTGGGATTTCTCCGCTTCATATATTTTATTAAATAGATAATATCCGCACCCGGTATTTTAATATCAAGAAAGGTCATATGAAGATGACTGTTTTCAAATAGCTCTTTCGCTGACTGTGCCGAATTGGCTGCTCCTATTACTCTCGTATTTTCTATTTGTGCAAAAATTACCTTAAGTGCCTCAATAGCGATAATTTCATCATCAACTAATAAAATATTATACATGTGCAGCCCCTCCATTAGATTCCATTGGGATTTTGAATCTAACAGTTGTTCCGCCTTTTCGATTTTGCGCGATTTCAAGCTGATAATCATTTCCGTAAAGTAGTCTCAAATTGAAGTTTACATGTCTAAAACCAATGCCCTTAAATTGATTATCTTGTTCAGAAACTCCTTGTTCTTTCATGAGGCTGTTTATTTTATCTACTGAAATCCCTACTCCATCATCGATCACTTCACAAATGAAATCTTCATTCTCAGCATAACCTTTTACTATAATTGTTCCATTTCCTTCTTTCGGCTCAAGTCCATGAATAATAGCATTATCTAAGAGGGCAACAATAATCATTGGAGGGATTTTGATCGTTCTTAATTCTCTCGGTATATCGATTGAAATGTGCATTCTATCGCCAAAGCGAATTTTTTGCAATTTTAAATAGAGATTCATATATGAAATTTCATCTTCGACGGTAACTAAACTATTATAGCTCGTAATCAAGTACTTCATCATATCGGAAAATGTAAGAATGACATCTTGTGTCTTTGGCGCCTTTTCAATAACGGCAAAGCAGGACATTGTATTGATTGCATTAAACAAAAAATTAGGATTTACTAACAGACGAAAAAATTGATTTTGTTTGGTAAGAAGCGATTTTTCTAGCTCTGCTTGAATTTTCATTTGATCCAATAGCTGCTGATCTTTCGCTCTCAGTTCTTCTTGCACATACTGTGTAATGTCCTTCTCTACCATGCTATTAATGACATGAAACATCATATCTGCAACGGCGGCAATTTTTTCATAAGACATAACTGGTACTTTTTCTAACTCTTTCAAAATCTCTTCATCTTCTTTCCAACCAAGAGATTCGCTCGTAATATATTCAAGGTTCTCATGATCGTCATCACTAGACTTAACTTGTCCAACAAGCATGGAACCAATTAATCGCCCTTTTATTATAATGGGTACTGCAAAATCTACCAGTCCGGTGTGACAACGGTAAATGAAGACACCTTCTCTTCTTGATGCTTCCAATCCACCAAAAGCATCACATTTGAGACAAGTATCATAAAGCTTTGGATTTTTACGGATCTTTTCACAGAAGGACGAAAAGTTACTATACTTTGTAATCGGATTTCCACGAAAATCCACTGTGATCGCAGCTAAACCAGTTGCTTTTGTAAAAGAGTCCTGAACCCTCTGAAGTGCGTCAAAATCAATGATTTCTTGTATATTCATAGAATCATCTCGCTCAATTTATTATCATCAAGTGGACAAGTTTCAATTGGATACATTACTGAGAAGCACTATACATAAAAGACCAAGAAAATATTCACCTTGGTCTTTCTCTGATGCAACATCTCATCTGCTTAGCCTTTAACGAAAATTTGATCACAAATTTTGTAAACATCTCTCGCAATCATTAATTCTTCATTTGTAGGAATCTTCAAAACTTTAACAAGAGAGTGCGGGTAACTGATGTACATCTCTTCTTCATTTAATTTGTTTTGCTCCGGATCCCAATAAACTCCCATGAACTCCAAACCTTTTAATACCTTTGCCCGAATCGTCGAACTGTTCTCACCGATTCCTGCAGTAAAGATCACAGCATCTACACCATTCATTCGCGCTGCATATGACCCAATATATTGGTGAATACGACTAGCAAATATATCGAGTGCCAACTCAGCACGATGGTCTCCCTGCTCCGCTTTCATTTCAATATCTCGAAGATCACTTGAAAAACCAGATAATCCTAATAAACCACTCTCCTTATTTAAAATTGTTAATACTTCATCAACACTTTTTCCTGTTTTCATCATAATAAATGGTATAATCGCTGGATCGATCGTTCCAGAGCGAGTCCCCATCACCACACCTTCAAGCGGTGTAAATCCCATTGAAGTATCAATTGATTTTCCTCCTTCAATGGCAGCAATGCTTGCACCATTGCCTAAGTGACAAGAGATAAGACGAAGGCTTTCGATCGGTCTACCTAATATTGCTGCTGCTCTTTCTGAAACAAATTTGTGCGATGTTCCATGAAATCCGTATTTACGTATGCCATATTTCTTATAGTAATCATACGGTAACGCATACAAATAAGTGCTCTCCGGCATCGTTTGATGGAAAGCGGTGTCAAATACCATTACAGAAGGTACTTCACCTAAAACACGTTGAAATGCCTTTATTCCTAAAATATTTGCTGGGTTGTGCAATGGAGCTAATTCAGTCAGAGGCTCTAGTTTTTTCAACTGCTCTGATGTGACTAACGTCGATTCCGTAAAAACCTCACCACCGTGAGCTACTCGATGACCAACCCCATCTATTTCATTAAATGAGTTAATAATTTGCTGGGCAATTAATCGATGTAAAAGGATTTCAACCGCTTTCTCATGATTGCGGATTTGCACAGTCTCCTTTTTCATCTGTCCATCGACAAGAATTGAGAAAATTGATTCAGTTAAACCAATTCGCTCCACAATTCCCTTTGTAATTACTCGTTCCGCAGGCATTTCGATCAATTGAAATTTTAAAGATGAGCTTCCTGCATTAATGGCCATAATTTTTGACATACACGTATCTCCTCTATTGATTATTTAATATCGTAAGCAATAAGAATTGGTTAATGGATAAGTCAACCATTGATTTAAGGCTGTTAGGAATTAAAATCACTCTTCATGCTCTAAGAGGAGAAAAATATAATGCTGTCAATTTAATGATACATGTACTTATATTTGCAAGCGCATCAATTTTGTTACTAAAATTCGAACTTTATGATTTATTCGAGGTAATTATTGTAATAAAACTGGAAAACCCTTATCAAATTACTAGATTCTATTATGGGAACAGGTAGAAATCTTCCTCATTTTTCAGCTTTGTTAGTGGATGCTACTGATATACCCTCATTAAGAGTACTCTTGTCGCTAGCAGATGCAACACTAGGAAAAAGCAAGGTTTCCCCTCACTTCACCGTGAATAAAATAAAGCAAAATAGTATGATCATTAAGAATGTTTTAAATAAACATGAAAACACTTATATTAAAGGTATTTATTACAATAATGTGAAAAACTCCAATTACTCTGGATGAAATCCCCAATTATTATTGTAAGAGCATATCTTTCTAGGTATAATGGTAATTGTTCAATTCGGGGCTGAATGGGGTACTGGTGTCCTCCGCGGTCTTCAAAACCGTCTGTGTCCTGCGTGCCAGGATAGCTGGGTTCGATTCCCAGGCGGTCCCGCCAATAACCGCGTAACGACGCCATTTGTGCGTTGATTGAATCGGTGATTGTGGTCGATGATTGTGCCGAAGTTCGCAACGGTTTTCGGGCGGTCTAACGCAAGACCGTGCTAGACCGGAAGTAAAAACCGTTTTAATAGTCGGCAATAACCGTACAGTTTCGTGGCTCTTATGCGTTTCATTATAGTCGATAGGAGTCGATAACGTCAATCTTCGACGACTTCCACCGCTGTCACGTCCGCAATGTTTACCCGCTCGAACCCTTCGCCGTCCATCCGCTCAACTCGCAACTGATTGCGTATATTGTCTACGTAATGCACGCGTCCGAATACCTTCGTAAACATGCCCGCTTCCCAAATCGTCACCTCGACCGGCAATCCGTACTCCATTGCGTAGTGTACCCGCTGATTAAATTCCGCCAGTTCATCTTCTCCTACTATCGGCTTGGCAACGCGTTTTGAATCGATATTGTCTTGGCGCAATGCCTCGATATGTTCCGTCAAAAAGAAGCCGTTCCAGTTCGCCATATTCGACATTCCTTTCGGTGTGTTTATCGCAATTATATACGAACATATGTTCTTTAAGCAACCGAAATTTATTAGGTAACGGCGATTTTTATTGGACGTGGTTTCAACGACTCTACAAACTCCGTAAAGCTTTGCGATTGAAACACGCGAAACGGCGCCGCCTTTAATTCGTAGGTATATTCCGATAGTATGAGCAAATGCGGAAACGGTTTCGGCAGTAAGTCGCTGCGGCACAAGTCGATGTACCGGTCGATTTTTTCACGCATTTGCTTTTCCGTATAAATCGTGCGTTGCACCTCGATAAAAAAGTCGGTCTTGCGAAACCTCGCGAATACGTCCGGCTCGGCAACGCCTTTGCGCCCGAATTTCGGCTCAACACGAAACGACTCAAGAGCGCCAAGCTTGCGCATTTCTTTGTAAACGCCGAGTATCGACAGCCAATGGTTAATCTTTGCGCTATTGCGTTTGATGCGTAAGTCTGCGCCATAATATACGTAAGGTTGCACGTGCGTCGAGCGCTGTATATGTCCGTCGCGTAGCAGGCGCAACAGCACCGAGTTTGTGGCGTTTATTGGGCGTTTAAGGTTGGCGAAGTGCAATTCGGATATGCTATCTCTATCCATTACGCGAAACCTGTTTAAATCGGCAATTATCGCTTTATCGCGTTTAGTTAACAACGTAATCCCTCCCATTTAGTCGTTAAATACGTCTTTTTCCGTTAGTGGCGTCACTTCTTTAACCGTTCCTTTTGCAACCATAAACGGACTAAGTAACTCGCGCGCATTCTCCATCGTTAAGTAAGGCGCTTGGATTTCGTATAATTTATCGCTATTCATAATGAATCGACCCTGCGCTTCTATTTCGTGTGCGCCCGGCGTATTAACGATTCGCGCCTCAGTTATGTCGCGTAATTTAAAGCCCATGCTAACGGTAAGGTTTGCGCGAATGGTCGTGTCGAGAACTTTTGCGTTAGGGCGTTGCATCGAAAGGATGGCGAACACTCCGAGCGTGCGACCAATCGCTACAACCTCCGTTAATATGTCCATAATATCGGCGTCCTTCCGCAGCATGACGAATTCATCAATGGCAACTACGAGGTACGGTACGCGGTGTTCCGCCGGCAACTCGTCGACATGACTGACGCCAAACACTTCCGTTAAGTCGCTCCGTCGGTCAAGTTCCGTTTTGATTTCGAAGAGCATTTCGCGAATGTCGTGCGGACTACTTAACACGCACTGAACGTGTTCAACGTTACGGAACAAGTGAAACTCCGACTTTTTGCAATCGCCGAGATACAGCCGCAAGTCGCTCGGCTTTTTCGTGAGGATAAGCGTCGTTAGAATCGACCGTAATTGCGTCGACTTGCCCGAGCCTGTTTCGCCTGCAATCAATATGTGCGGCTGTGTCGTAAGGTCGAACGATACGTATTGCCCCGTGCGGTCTTTGCCGCAAATGATGCCGAGTTTATGGTCGGCGACGACCGGAAGTATAGCGTCGATTTTATACGCTAATTTTACGGGTATTGTCGTAGTAAAAACGGTTAACCTAAATCGCTTGATGTCTCCTTCCAGTTCGATTGATTTGCCGAAATATTGCCGGAATACATAGGCGTTTTTCGTGATTAATTTCGGGTCTAGTCCGTTGGGTATCGTAAATATTATCGAAGTAAATTGCGGGAATAATTTGACGGAGTGTATTTTCGGAAAATAAGGACGTTCGGCATCGCCGAGAAAAAGGCCAGCCGATTTAAATGCGTTGATGAGTCGTTTGCGGTATTTAAGTTTCGTAAGTGTGTCGCGTAGGGTCATCGTAACCACCCGAGCAATGCGTTTGTTTCGATAAAGTAGACGCCGGCAAGCAAAGCCGCCAGTGGCAGGGCGATTCTTAGCGCTGTGCCCAGCGCATGGAATCCGTATGAATCGAGCGTCTTGTCGAGACAGGCGAGCGCAACCGTTGCGCCTCCGGCGACCAGTAGTGTCGGTGTAAATAACATTTTGTTTCCTCCTTTTAACACGTCAGTATTTTCGCGTAGCTGCGGGGTTCACGACGGCTTAACCGCGGTAAGCCTACTGATTAGCTACTCGGTAAATACTTATGTTGCGACCGCGTTAAAATTGCCTGTACCTACTAATTTTTTACCGAATTGGCAAAGGACAACCGCCATCATTTCGACGGCTTGTCCGACAGGTAGAATATATCGTTAACGGGACGACCCAACTTTTCGGATATTTGCAAAGCGATTTCAAGCGTTGGCTGGCGGACTCCTTTCTCGTATCGATTGTACGAGTATACACTAAGTCCTAGAAACGCGGCAAATTCCGTTTGGTTCATTCGGTGGTCATGCCGTAGTGTTTTTAAATTATTGGCGATAGGCATCGTAAGTCACCTCGATTATAAATTCGGCATGTCACGCGTAAAACCCTTTCGCGGGCACAAAAAAAAGCGCCCCGACGTTGAATTGTCGAGGCAGATATTATTTCCAATTTATAATCGTGAGGTTTTTACATTTAGGACAGTTAAAGTTTTCCGCCGTTTTTAAGACCGGCTGTTTTTTCTTGCAATGCGGGCATGCTACTTGTTGCTTGCCGAGTCCTAAGTAAATAATGCCGGTCGACATAAAGAAAAGTCCGATTCCTGGCAAAATGCCGATAATAGTCGCGAATAACAATAAGGATATAAGAACGCCAAAGCCACCGATTACGAATGCGAAAATACGACCGACGCCACTTGCAAAACCGCTTTTCTTACGCTCAATTTCTATCGCTAATTTCTCGTTTGTGATTACGCTTACTTCCGCCATATAACGCCCCTCCCGTTCGTTTTTCCTCATTTTACCGTAATTACTAATATGTACGCAAGGGCAAGCAAATAGTTTCATAGTTTCGCCCACCCTCGCAAATTATCGCTTATTATTCGCCTTTGCTGCGCGCCTTCTCCGTTACGTCATTATCCTTCCAATACGCCCACAACGACGCGCCGCCGAGAAACGCCAGCGAAATAAACGTACTAACGCCTTCCTCGTCGACCGGTATCACGCTATGCCCCGCCATTTCCAGCCCGCTGTTAACGAGCGCCAATGCGAGCAATACAAAGCGCGACACTGTGCCCGCTGTAATCGGCTTAACTTCGTTTTTCTTCGCCATCCTACTTCTCCCCCTTTTTGTCGCCTTGAATCAGTCCGCGCTCGAGCGCCACGTAAATCAACCCGATTGCGTCGCTGTCCGTCAACTCGCCCGCAAGTAACTTCGCCCGCCATGACGGGTCGAGCGCTTTGTCGCCGTGCACGTCAGTGTTTGATAGACGGTTAAGCACGACGGATGTTGCGTTTGTTATTGCGCTTGCTGTCGGTTTATACAAATTGTCCGCCTCCTTCGGTTTAGTAGCGCTATTTGCCGCAGCCGCCTGCTTTTTCGCCAGCTTGAAAGCTTTCGCAATGCCTGCGACGTGTCCTTGCGCCACTTGTTCGATAAATGACGCCTGTTTTAGTTTGGCGGCGTCGCTTGCGTTGTCGATAAATAAGCATTCCGTCAGCACAGCCGGCATTTTTGATTCGCGCAGCACAGCGTAGTTTGCCTCTTTCTTGCCACGGTCTTTTACGCCAGGAATACTCGCCATAATTTCGCTGTGTAGCGCGTCTTGAATCGCTACCGAGCGTGCGCTTGCCGACGTGTGTACGAAATCTTCGTAGCCTGTGCCGCCGCCAGCGTTGATATGAACGGAAAGGAAAAAGTCGGCGCCCCAAGCGTTGGCTGCGTCCGTGCGCTGCTTGAGCGTTAACGACTGGTCGCCCGTGCGACTGAGCCTTACAGTTACGCCGCTGTAATTTGCGAGCAACAGCGATTCAATGCGCTTGGCGATGGTTAGCGTTAAATCCTTTTCGCGGAGTCCGTTGCCGACTGCGCCGGGGTCGGAACCGCCGTGTCCTGCGTCGATAAAAACCTTGACCATTATTGACCGCCTCCCATGCGATTTTTAATTTCGCGTAGTTCGTCGATAACGACGTCGTATTTTTCGCTGAATTTGTCGAGTAAGTCGTGCAGGCGACCTTCGCGCTCTTTGTTCGTCCGCATGACGTAAATAAGGAGCCAAACGAAAAGAATCGCGAATGGCCCCTGCGTTAGAAAATATTTAACTGTTTCCGCATCCATCGATGCACCTCCGATTAGTTGTCATTGATTCAATAATGTATTAAACACAAAATAGTACGATAAAATAAATAAAGCAAAACAAAACCAAATTGAGGAAAAAACAAGGATGGGATTTCGTGTTCTTCTGTATACTACAATCCCTACGAGAGTATATACTATCAATAAAATCAATAATGAAAGTACTACGCCCCCTATACCCATATACACACCTCCAATAAATTAATCCTCATCTTCAATGTCATAGCCCATTTCGATAAGTTTTTTCGCTACTTCTTCTCGTAAGTTTGACAAATTAGGAACATCCCTAAACTTGTACACTCCGCTCATTACCGCCGTAAACCACGTTTTTACAATGATACTGTTTTCGTTAAACATACTATTCAACCTCCTTATTAATATCCAAAATACTACCCACAACATCACGCAAATTAAAAAGAGCCGGAACATCATTAAATGTCACCGCCCCTTGATTAATTTGTCTAATCCATGCCTGTACTGTGATTGATTTTTCATTAAACACTACTTGTCACCTTCCTGTTGCAATGCCATTAATAAAGTTAACTCAATTATTGCGCTGTCTAAATCTTTTTTCACCGCCTCTATTTTTTCTTCTACAGTCGGCTCAATATCAAGGTATTTGTAATATATTTTCGACCCATCCCACATCCTTATAAATTCTCTCCCTTCTTCGGGCTGTGGCATTTGGTCAATTAAAAACCCTTCTAGTAACAGTTCGTGTTCTGTTTTTCCTCCTGCAAACGGAAAGTAATCAACAAAGTAGACCTCGCCCAAATCATTGACCTTTATAAATATTCGTCCCACATTTTTCACACCTTTCTTTATTGCGATGTCGGATACACGAAATAAACGTTATACAACGGGTCATCAATATTCCTAGAAGAGTAAAGTATGTTTGATAGGTCATTTAAATCAACAATCTCAATATACGCTACGATTCTATTGCTGTTTGATGATTGAAAATACGCAAGACGGTAGTCATCTAATAATGCACACCCAGCATAAACAGACCCACCAGAACTTGTACCATAAGTAAAAGCAGGAGAACGACTGTACAATGGGGATGTAGTTCCGTTTTCTATATCGACAGACCTTACATAAATAGTTAAAGTGCCTCGATGTTCGGTTTGTCCCGTTGGTAGTGTAATCGTTTGGGACACCCTTACCATTTTAGTTAAATCATCTGTGATATTAGCATAAACAAAATCGTTATACGATCCTGTTGATTCATGTATTACTCGATTTAAATCTGTATCGTATAAGGCTATATAATTTGTGAGTGACGTATACCTAACTAAAAAACAAAGATACTTATCTTTAATTACTCTTATCGGCAATAAATTTGCACTTGAAAGCGCCGTAGTTGCTATGATGTCACCCGTTTCCCCATTGACTTTAGCCATTTGGCTAGTGCTAATATTATTAAACCATAAATCCTCTTTTTCAAAATATAGACCATGTTTGTTTCTTTCGGTTGAAGGTAGTTCAGTTAAGTCGCTACCGTCTGGATTAATTGTGTATGTCGTAGTTCTGTATCTAACGTGGATTTTATTTCTTCGGCTGTCGTATCCAATAGATATGATTGAGGTTGGCTGAGGGGTATCTGTACCGATGCGCTGGTCCCACAGTTGAGTACCTAAAACCATATCAAATGCAGCAATTCTTGATGAATCAATCTGAAATACCACTATTCCTTTGGATTTAATGACACAAAACACGGAATTACGCAAACGGTCGTGGTGTACAGTTAACGTGGTATTTATGTTCTTGTTTTCTTTTATTAAATTATTACTTCTGTCATACAACCTTGAATCATAAGTTACTGGGTTAAGTAAAGGACGCACGACAGAAAACGCTCCATACAAAAACCGAGCAGATTTTTTGTTCCCGAAACCGTGGTCATAAAGGCGCTCTGAAACTCCAAAATCGGAAAAATGTTCTTTTAAAAACGGCATTAGCGCTTCACCTCGTTTTGGATATCACCATTACTATTCCACGTCAAATCAAAGATTTCTGTTTTTAGGACAGTCGTTCCATCTTGTGCGTAATACGTTATCGTTTGAACAGTGTATACATTATCCACCATGTTACTCAACACCGATTTACGATATAAAGTGCCACTTTGCCTACGCCATTCAACCACCGTATATTTATCGTTATTGTCTAAGCCCGACCGGTATACATTCAACGGTCGTTTTAATTCATCAAGCACCCCTTCAAGATTGTTAGAATCATAATTGTGATTAGCATCCGCCACTAAAACAGCCGAAGCATTGACATTTTGCATAGCAAACAAATTATTTACCGTACCGCAAAGGATACTGTTTCCTCGTTGGTCTGTGATATTAGCTTGCGATATTGACGTAACCCCAGCGCCAATATAGACATCAGCTATCCCCAACTCGTAAATATCAGCGTCTCTCTGAAGTTCGGGCGCTAACGGCGT